>CAMYKY010000044.1 GCA_947259165.1 uncultured Acidobacteriota bacterium
TCACTTTGGTGATGATCAGCGGTTGCATGCGAATGCCCTGGTTCGCGAAGGCGGAGTACGCCGACACCATTTCGAGAAGTGTCGCTTCGGCCGCGCCCAAAGTGATACTGAGATACGGCGGGATCGGGCCGGACAGGCCGAGCCGCGTCGCGTAGTCCGCCACTTTCTGTGGGCCAATTTGTTGAGTGAGACGCACAGCCGGGACGTTTCGAGAGGCTTCGATGAGCCGGCGCATGGTCACCCAGCCCTCGAACTTTCGATCGTAGTTCTTGGGCTCGTAAGCCTCCTCGATGTGGGGGTCCACGTAGCGAACCGGCTCGTCCAAGATTAAGGAGGTGGCGGTGTAGCCTTCTTCCACGGCCGCACCGATGGCAAAGGCTTTGAAGGCCGAGCCCGGCTGGCGTCGCGCTTGAGTCGCACGGTTGAACTTGCTCTTTTCGAAATCCAACCCGCCCACCATGGCTTTGATCTGCCCGGTACGGGCTTCGATCGCCAGCAAAGCGCCTTCGGCGACCGGCTCTTGCTCGATCTTCAGCACCATCGTCGCTGCCGCGGAGTCGAGGCTCGCGATCTCGAATTGTGAGACATCGCCAACTGCAAAAAGCTGCGGCAGCGGCGTTTGGGTCCATGTCGCGGACTCCGGGTCGATCGACGCGGTGAAGCGCCCTATCCGAATCTTCGGGTCGCGCTCCGTTTCGATCACGACACCGGTCACGATTTGTCCTGCCGCGTACGGCTCCAGCCAGTCGTCGGACTGGTACTCCTGTATGGAAATCTCCATGTCGCGGAGCACGTTCTGGGCGACCGGCCGCCAGCCTTGGCGTTTGTCGAGATCCCGCACCGCCCGATCCACCGCTCCGTTGGCGTGGCGCTGCATGGGCGCGTTCAGCGTCGTGTAGACGCGGAGTCCCCCGTGATAGATGCGCGTGGCACCATATTTTTCCTCGAGATACTGCCGAACCTCTTCAACGAAATACGGTGCGATGTTCCCACTTGGACCTCGGCGGCGAAGCTGGAGCGGTACATTCCGGGCCAGTTCCGCCTCCTCGGCAGCGATATAGTCCTCCTCCTCCATTCGGTGAAGGACGACGTCGCGTTGTTCCAGGGACGCTTCCGCATTGACGAAAGGGCTGTAGTTTCCCGGCGATGGGGCCAAGCCGACGATGAGTGCCGCTTCTTCGAGAGTCAGATCCCGGGTGTCCTTGTCGAAGTAATACTCGGAAGCGGCTTGGACGCCGTAGAGTCCATGGCCAAAGTGCAGAAGGTTGCAATAAAAGGTAAGGATTTCTTCTTTCGTGTACGCCCGCTCGATCTTGAATGCGAGGATCGCTTCCTTGATCTTGCGACTGATGGTGAGCTCTCGCGTGAGAAACAGCATCCGCGAAACCTGCTGCGTGATCGTGCTCGCGCCTCCCGCGGCGCCTAGTCGGCCTGCCCATATGCCCTTCCACACGGCACGCCCGATGCCGATCGGGTCGAAGCCGTGGTGATTCCAGAAACGCTGGTCTTCTTTCGCGACGAACGCGTTTCGCAACACATCCGGCATATCTTCGTAGGGAATGACGACGCGCTTTTCGACGGCAAACTCGGCGATGACTTCGCCGTCGTCGCCAAACACCTCCGTGATGATGCTCGGCTGGTAGTTTTCGATCTCTTGAATCATCGGCAGATCCCGCTGGTAGGCGAGTACGAGACCGGTGAGCGTACCGCCAACGGCTGCCAACGCGAACAAGACGCCGATGATGACGAATTTCAGTAGCTTGCGGCCCCGGGCCGCTTTGGCCGGGGCTTCTACAGGGGTCTCATTTTTCATAGGATTCCGACTCGCGGACGCAACCTTATTATAGACGCTCAGCTGTCAGCATCCACTTTCATCGTCCCACCACGGAGGCACGGAGAGAAACAAGGAGAGGAATGTCAAAGTCCTTGATTTCTATGTCTTGTTTTTCGCCGGGTGCTCCGTGCCTCCGTGCAGCCGGCTATTTTCGTTGGTTTAGGATGTCTTCGAGGGCTTCGGGGAGGTGAGGGTATTTGAATTCGTAGCCGGTGTTGAGCAGTTTTTTGGGTTGTGCGCGTTGGCCTTCCAGGAGGATTTGGGACATTTCGCCGAACAGAATCTTCAGGCCGAAGCTCGGTACCGGCAGGAAAGCGGGACGGTGTAACGCTTGGCCCAAGGCCTTCGAAAAGTCGGCGTTCGTAACCGGGTTGGGCGTTGTCCCGTTCACGGCGCCGACGAGATCGTCATTGGATATCACGAAGCGGAAAGCCCCAACGATGTCGTCGATGTGTACCCACGGCATCCACTGAGCCCCATTGCCGAGGGGGCCTCCCACGCCGAGCTTGAACGGCAGAAGCATTTTTCCAAGGGCGCCGCCTCTTGTCGACAAGACGATGCCAATGCGCACACACGCGGCGCGAATTCCCAAGCCGAGGGCTTCCATGGTGGTCTTCTCCCATTCTTGGCAGACGTCCGGGAGAAAGCCTTCTCCGGCTGGAGAGGACTCATCGAGCTGCGCATCACCCCCGTTACCGTAGAAACCTACGGCGGATGCCGAGACGAGAAGCTTCGGGGGGTTTTTCAAGCTCCGGAGACCTTCGATCAGAAGTCGTGTGCTCCCGACGCGGCTCTGGCGAATGGCCTTTTTGACTGGGTCGTTCCATCGCTGGGCGACCGGCTCTCCAGCGAGATGCACGACGGCATCGACACCTTCGAGCCCACTCGCGTCGACACGGCCGTTCTCCACGTCCCACGTGATGGTCTCTAGCGGCGGGAGACTCGGGCGGCGCGATAACGCGATCACGTCATGGCCATCGCTCGTCAGACTAGAGCGCAATGCCGTTCCTACAAGTCCGGAAACGCCGCTGATAGCGACTTTCATTCAGTTCCTCCCGGCCCGAGTATACTTCACGCGCTAGGACCGAGAGCTTCACCACGGAGTGAGGGCCTTCACTCCTTCTCGTTCTTCTCCGGGTGCTCCGTGACTCCGTGGTGTAAAAGCGGTTGCTAGAACAGGCTGATGAAATTGACGGTGAATACCGGGCCGGCGGGCCAGTTTCGGCCGCGCAGCGAGATCGGGACGGTGAGCTCTATGCCGTGGGTTGGCGTCAAGTTGAGGTGGATGCCCGGCTCGATGTAGACGATCTCGCGGCGCAACGTTTGGATGTCCAGGCCGAAGCTCGTCGACTCGAATCCGTGAAGTCCGCGAAAGAGGATTTTGCTGCTAAGTTTTGGTGAGAATCGATAGCCGAGCTCTGTACTCCACAGGATCTCATCGCCGAAAGCGATACCGGTCTCTGGGTTCTCGGTGCGAAACCGGTAGCCGATCTTGCCGGTGACGTAGCCGTTCGCGGGCCAAAGCGATCGCCCTACTTCCGCGAATACGTCGAAGTCGTACTGGCCCTCGCCGACGGGAACGATCTCGGCGTCGTTGATGAACTCTCCCGTTGGGAATTTGATCGTGCCCCCCACCGTGAGCACCACCGGATCCCGGATCAGGTTGTAGCGTGGTTCGATCCGCAAGTCGCCGAGTCCCGCGGACTGTCGCTCGTCAGAGAGATCGTCGAACGATACGTCGAAAACGGGAAGTTGGACCTTGATATCCATGCGGTTGGTAAGGCCCCCTACATATTCGAAAAACAGGGCCCGCGTTTGATTGCGCCCGTCAAAGAAGTAAGGAATGCGCTCTCCGTCGAGAAAATATCGCTCCGTAGTGTCCTGGAACATGAAGCCTGCTTTCAGCCAATGGGTGCCCTTGGGCAAGGTCCACGCCCCAGCCTGGGCGCGGCTCGAAGTCGCAAAGAGCAGAGTGAGGGCAAGGAGGCTCCGCGAAAGCATTTCGCCCAGCAGTATCCTGTGCTGGCGTCACTCGGGGTTGTGATGAAGTTAATAGGGGCTTGTGCTCTTGCCCGGTACAGTCGTTCAGAAGGGAATTCATCGTGATGCGAAAACTTCTTGCCCCCCTCTGGTGCGCCGTGGTGCTCTTGGGCGTTGCCACCGTAGCGACCGCACAGTGTCTGATCGCCGAGAACCTTATCGTCAGTGGTGGTCCCGGCAAAGACGGTATCCCCGCTCTGACCAACCCGACGATCGTTCCCGCCGATGGCGCCGACGCGTTTTTGCTGCCCGAGGACCTGGTCCTTGGCGTCGTCGTCAACGGCGAAGCGAGAGCATACCCGCATGCGCTCATGTGGTGGCACGAGATCGTCAATGACGTGCTCGGTGGGCGTCCCATCTTGGTCACGTTTTGTCCTTTGACCGGAAGCGGGATCGTGCACGATCCGGTCTTGGACGGACAGCAGCTCAATTTCGGTGTCTCCGGCCTCTTGTTCGATAACAACCTGATCCTGTTCGATCGCACGACGGATTCACTCTGGTCCCAGATGCGACTCGAAAGTATTTGCGGCGATTTCGCAAGCACGCGACCGCCGCTTCTTCCCGTCGTTCAAACGACCTGGGCGGCGTGGAAGGCGATGCGCCCGGAGACTACCGTGGTGAGCTTCGAGACAGGCTTCAGCCGCAACTACGACCTCTACCCGTACGGTGACTACGATAGCCTCGACAATACGCAGCTTCTGTTCCCTCAAACCACCAATGACCCGAGACTGCCGATGAAGGAAAACGTGCTCGGAATCACCAACGGAGAGGTTTCACGCGCCTACTCGATGACCCGAATGGCGAATGCGGCGCCGCGTCTGGCGATCAACGACGTCGTGAATGGACGCTCGGTGCTCGTCGTTTTCGATGCTGCGTCCCAGTTAGCGATACCGTTCGACCGCGCGAGAGAAGATGGAACCGTACTGGAGTTCGATATTGTGCCGGGCGAGGGGTTTCCATTCATGCTGCGCGACCGACAGACGAGCTCGGTCTGGAACCTGAACGGTGTTTCGGTCTCAGGCCCTCTCGCCGGTCAAAACCTCGTCAAGATCCCGACGTTCACTTCCTTCTGGTTCGCGTGGTCTTCGTTCAACGCGGGTAGCGAGATTCACGAGCTCGCCGCGAACTGAGCCGCTTTATCGTAGCCTCGTCGTTTCGCGAGCCACGCGGTTGCGGCGGGCACCGCGAGTGCCAGGAAGAAGTAACTTGGCATGACGAAGCGCGGCATTTCTCCTGACGGGAAGTTCTGGATATACGCGAAGGGGATGAGATGGGCGAAGTACGCAGCGGTGACAAATCGGCGTTCCGAGCGAACGCTTGCGACGAGACCGCCGATTCCGAGCACGAGCACGGTCGCATCCAAGACCGGGAAATGTCGTAGCCCGTTCCAAAACGTTTTGAGGGGAAGCGCGGTCATGCCGAGGAGGCTTCCTTTCAAGAGGGTCCCCGCGCGGCCGAAATCAGTGAAGTAGCGGGTCCAGCTCACCGGACCCAGGCTGGTATCGAGGCCTTCGGCCCGCATCCAGAACTCCGTATGAAAGCTGATGCTGTAGAACGGATCCCCATAGGCCAGCGCGTTGCTGGCGAGAAAAGGTCCCACGAGTGCGACGAACACGCCTAAGGCGATCCCGCCGTACTCGAGCCGTTGCCTTCGTGTGAGCGGCCACAGTCTCAGCACGAGAAGGGGAACGACCACGCTCACTCCGCTCAAACGGATGAGACATAGCAATCCGGCGAGGACTCCGGAGACGAGCGCGCCGCGCCGGCTCGTTGGCCCCAAGAATATCGCCGCGACGGTCGCGAGCAGGAAGAACGAGTAGGCACTCATCCGATAGCCGCTCGGTGCCTCGAGAATCAGCCATTCGTGCAGCGCCATCGGCACGAGCAGGAGACTCGCCCACCAACGGCCATGGAGCTTGGCGGCAAACCAACCGAACAGAGCCAGGGCTGCGCAAGAGAAAAACAAACTCTGGATCAGGATTCCGATCTCGCCGCCCGCTAGCGCGAGAAACGGCATGCACAGCGCGATGTAGAACGGTTCACGAAACGAGGGTGCGTAGAACGAGCTCCACGAGAACGTCTCCGCTCGCTCCAGATAGCTCCGGACGTCGGCGCGGTACGGATCGTCCGGAGCGCTCGCCGGATTGAACACTCCATAGCTCGGTACCCAATGCTGCAACGACGTATGAGCCTCCTTGCCCGAGTGCACCCAAAACGCATCGAGGCGCAGGAGGCATCCATACAGAATGATGACGGCCGCGGCACCCACGGGAACCCAGCGTCGCTCGAAAATCTGGACACGCAATGGAGCGATCTGTGCGAGCCAGCTCGACAAGAGCCCCCACCACACAATCGCAAGAACAAGGCTGGCATGAGCCCGCCATCGCTGGTTTTGACGAGTGCCGCCGCCGGGAGCACGGAGAAAGTAGTCGATCGGTAATAGCTCGATGGACGCCGGAGTGTTCCATGCGAATCGAAGCTTCGCCGGGCCTCCGAGCTGGCGGTAGACGACGGAAAAGGGGAGCTCGCCGCGCTCGAGGCCCAAAGTCTCGCTGTCGCGAAACTGGACGTCGCCGACTAGCAAGCTACAGCTATCATCGCAATCGATATCGAACCGGTACACGCCCCCGCGTGGGACCTCGACAACGGCGTCGGCTCGCAACGTCACGTTGCGTCGCCGGCCACTGAGCCGCCGCAGGTCCCGTCGCGCATGGAGCTGCAGCGATTCAGCCACCACTTCCCGTTGTCCGTCGAGAGTGACCACGAGCGACAACGGCGGTGTCAGAGCGGCGCCGCGCCAGAGAGTCAGAGCGATGAAGCCCACGGCGAGCAGCGCCGCGGCGGCGACGTCTCGGATTCCGAGACGTCGGTCGTCGCGCTTCGCCGTCAACAGGAAAATCGCGGCCAGAAGAAGTACGACCCAGCTCAGGGAGATCCGCGGAATGAGAAGGGCTCCGACCCTTGCTCCTTGCTCACCAAGGAGTGCAATGGTTGCGAGAAGCGTGGGGGCGAAAAGCCTTACTCGGTCCATTGAGGCTCGCCGTCGGGGAGCTGACCGTGAAAATCCTCGAACGCGCGCTCCACGGCGTCTGCGTCCTTGCCGTCGAAGGTGATCTTGGTCTCGTACTTTGGGTCTTTCCAGCGTGGGTACGAGCCGACGTCGACATTCGGGTGTCGGGCCACGATCGTATCCAGCATGGGTTTGAGCTCCGCCTCGTCAAGCTTGGTGAATACCGCGCGGCTTACGAACGGTGCATGCCCCTCGAGATGCGCCTCGACGATTTCGAGCTTCATCCGAAAGATCTCGGGAACCCCGGGCAGAATCCAGATGTTACGGAAGATCGTGAGTGGCCAGGGGGATTGATCGATGTAGTGCTGTCGCGCACCGGCGGGAACGTTCGCGAGTAGCAGGTGATTTTCGTTGAGGGCTTCGCCGTAATGATGACGCAGAAGCTTCTCGAGGCGTGGCTCGCGCACGATCTCCACCCCGAAGGCGTTGGCGATGCTCGCCATCGTCACGTCGTCATGAGTGGGGCCCACGCCACCGCTCGTGAACACGTGGTCGAAATCCTTCGAGAGGCTGACAACGTCCGCGGCGATAACCGATGGCGCATCGGGGATGATGAGCACGCGAGCGAGGTCGACACCGCGCCGACGGAGCACATGCGCGAGCTCGAAGACGTTCGCCTCCTGAATCTTTCCACCGAGAATCTCGTTGCCGATGATGAGCGCCGCTGCGGTTTGCATGGCGCTCAGCGGACGGAAAGCTCCGGAACCGGCGCGAGGATGACGCTGTTCGATTGCGTCACAACTTCGTCGAGCTCGGACCACCAGGGTAACTTGAACGTTACTAGCTGACGAACTTCGGGTTGCTGCTGCTGAGGAGCCAACGACGCGGCCAGAAGCCAGGGCAAAAGGCAGGCGCTCATGAGCATACTCGTCGCAGGACCGGCGGGGGCTGGCAGGTTACGGACGCCGTCGCACCCGAGCTCGGGTGTGGAAATCGCAGGGTGTCTGCGTGAAGAAAGTAGCCGAGCTCACCGGGTAGCGAGCGGGTTGCCGCCGTTGGCACACCGCCGACAGGGTAGAGCGGATCACCATCGAGTGGGTACCCGGCAAAAGCGAGGTGAATTCGAATCTGGTGGGTGCGGCCGGTCTCGATCCTCACCGCAACGAGCGACGTTTCGTCACGACGTTCGAGCACTCGCACGTGGCTCGTGGCGGATTTGCCGCCCGCGTCGATCGCGGCCACGGTGCCGAGGCGTGGGTGAGGGATCTGACCGATAGGTTCATCGACGGTGAGCTCTTCCCAGGGTGGACGACCTCGGATGAGTCCGAGATATTTGCGCTCGACCTCGCCTCGTTGCCACGAATCGGTGAGAGCGCGTCGCGCCTGCCGATGGCGTGTAAAGAGTGTGATTCCGGAAGTCCCCCGCCCGAGCCGATGAAGAGGCGATGCCGCGGCGTCGTAGGCAACCACGCGCCGGAGAAGCGTTCGTTCCAAGAACAGACCGCCTGGCATGGCCGCCATCCCGCGCGGCTTGGCAACACCCAGGACATCCTCGTCTCGATACAACACCGCAAAGCTGGAAGGTGCCGGCGGTTCGACCCAAGCAGGCCGCTTCCAAGTGAGTTGTTGACCCGGTGATAACCGTCGAGTGGGCTCCACGCTGGCACCGTCGACGAGTACCCGTCCCGCCGCGATTCGCTCGCTCCAGTCGAGCATCGATGAATGTCGATACCGCTCACTGAGGTAGTCGAGCACGGTGCAACCCGAGGCCTCGCCCCCGAGACGTTCCTCGTACTGATACCCGTTGTTGAGCATGGATGGATCGTCTGAGATTTCAGCCGTCACCGCAACCGTATGCCGAGGATCTTGTTCACGGAGACACGGAGTGTGCGGAATCAGGCCAGAGACGCCTGGCGTTGTGCGATCGCCTCACGCAGCAGAGCGATCAGCTCTGGGTTGTTTGTGCCCGAAACGTCGCGAAGCCTGACGTGTCTCAGCTTCTTGCCGTTGCCGTCGAGAAGGCGCGCTGGATCGGATAGTGACGTGCCGTGGTAGAAACCGAGGTTTATGTGCGAATTTTGAACGGCGATGTAGGCATAGTGCTCGGTCAACTTTTTGGGGCCAATCCCAAAACTGGCAATCTTCTGTCTCGGCCAGACGAGCTAAGCCGGTCAGTAAGTACGAACCCTTTGTGCAACGAGCGGATCTGACGCCGGAGCGATTCGCCGACCGGGCGAAGCTCCGCACTAGCAATGGCCAGGATGTCGTCGAAACTGGCGTGAGTATCGTCGTCGGCCAACGTTTCGTCTCGAGCTCATGAAGCGAGCAGCAAGAGTATAGGGTATTCGTCAAGCGCCTGGGTCTCGAGGCCTACCGTGCGGTCGTTCTACTTGGCAGTTTCTTCAGCGATGCGCGCGTCGAGACTCCGCATCGCATCCCCCGCCAGCGCGCGGCACGCGCCGGGGTCGATGAACGGATTGGACCCGTCCGGGTGCTGCTTTCGCTGCTCCAGCTTGCCGTCCAAATCACCTACGAACGGGTGCGCGCCGATCATAATGTCGCACGGCAGCTCGGACACCGTGGTGATACTCCGTCGAAACGAGTCGATGATGGACGGGTGCGTGGCGTCGCCGGTGAAGCGGAAACCCGGTGCAGACACCGCAGAGACGCTGTCGGCATAGACGATATCGAGGCAGTGCGCTTCCTCGCAGGAGCTCCAGCTCCACGTGGTGCCGCCTGGAGTGTGGCCTGGGGTCGCATGCGCGGTGATCGCCAGCTCGCCCACACGCAAGACGTCGCCGTCCGCCACACCTTCCACGTTCGCGATTGGCGGGAAACCGTCGCCGTAGCCCGCCTGGGGATCGCCTGGGCTGGGCATCCCTTGCGTCAGGGAGCGAACGGCCGCGGACCCCGTTGCGACCCTGGCACCGGTGAAGCGTTGCAGCGAGTTGATGCCACCAGCGTGGTCGTAGTGCGCATGTCCGTTGAGGATCAACTTGATGTCTTCGGTCTCGAAGCCGAGCGAGCGGATGGCGGCGTCGATGAGCGGGACTGATTGCGGTAGGGCTCCGTCGACCAGGATCAGCCCGTCATCGGACGCGATCAGCACCGACGAGACGCCGGCCACGCCCACGTAGTACGTGTTCCCGAACACCTTGAACGCATCGCGCGGCTGGTTCCACTCTTCACAGCTACTGCACTTGATGGGCGCATCTGGCTGCGGACGCGAGGGTGCCTGAACCAAAGAGGAAACGGCTGAGAGAACGACGGTCGCCGCGGCATGCGAGATCATGTCGGACGCTGGCCGATCACGTAGGCGATCCAGGCTTCTTCGTCGTCTCCCCGCTCGACGCGGGTAAATTCGCCGTTGCCTTCGCCCGTCTTCTTGTCAGTGCCTTCCCACAGGACGTGGATGTCCCTGAACCCGGCTTCGTCCATCAGCTCGCGCATTTCGGGTAAGGTCCACAATCGCCAGTCGTAGATGAAGGCGTTTTTCATCTTGGAGCCGTCTTTGAACTCGAAGTGGATCTTACAGAGGATGTCGTGGGTAATGGGGTCGAAGTCCGCCTGATGCCAGACATAGGTGAAGCTCGAGACCTTCCGTCTCTCTTTCATGAGAAATTGAGCTTGACCGCCACCCCATGCGTCGAGGGTGAAGAGGCCTCCCGGTTTCAACGCGTTGAAAGCGTTCTTCATGTAGGCGCCGAAATCGCTCCGGGTCTTGAACACGGAGTAGCTGAAGTTCAGACCGACAATGAGCTCGGCCTGAGGCTCTTTCACCTCGAGGACGTTCCCCTGAACCAGCGATACCCGCTTTTGCTCCGCGGGCTTTAGCTGACTGACGTTGTGCTCCCGGGCCCAATCGAGTGTCGGCCCGTGGAGATCGACGCCGATGGAGTGATTGTCCCGGTGACGGCGGGCAAACTCACATGAAAGAACGGCGGTTCCACAAAAGTCCTCGCGAAACACACGTAGAGGCTTTCCTGTGTGCTTCTTGTAGTAGTGCGCGAAAAATTCCGCGTCGTCCTTGGGAGCTTGAACGCTCTCCTGGTAGAGGACGTGCTTGTCGGCGTTGCGAGCCGTCAGCTTGGTTTTGTTCTTGGCCACGCGAGAGCTCCGGTAGGTTAGTGAACGGTGTACGGCTCGCTCAGTGTGAACGGAGCGATGGTAGCGTCGAAGGTCTCGCCGTCCTCGACCAACATCAGATACGTGCCGCGCATCGATCCGAACGGGGTCGATAAGTGGCAGCCCGATGAGTATTCGAAGGCTTCTCCAGCCTCGAGAATGGGTTGCTCGCCAACGACTCCGTCGCCTCGCACCTCATCCACCTCGCCGTCCGCGTTTTCGATGATCCAGTGACGGCTGAGCAGTTGAACCGTTTTGTTACCCTCGTTCGAGATGGTAATCGTGTAAATGAAGAACCACCGGTTTTGTTCAGGGTGAGACTGTTCGCGGGAGTAGCGAGACACGACACGTATGCGAACACCGCGGGTGACCGCCTCCGATGTGAACTCGTCCTGTCGTCTTTCCAAATTCGCCAACGGCCCAAGACAATATCACGTTCTGACTCAAAGAAGGGCCCACAGTTTGTGTGGATAACTTTGTGGAAAAGCTGTGGTGTTCAAGGTCCGCGACCGCATCATTACAGGCCGAGTACCAACCTGCACAGTTCTTGAGCAGATTTAGTGCGGTCGTAATCTTAGAACCCACTTGGTTTATAAGGCCGGATGTGACCGGGCGCTCAGAAAATACGCGCGGGTCCATCTGTACGTCGCGGCACAGCTGCAGGCGCAGTCTCTTGTGTAAAACTCGGTCAAAACCGGAAAATCTTCGGCGTCGCCGACCTTTCCTGACCCAGGTTCCATCGGATTCGTTCAGAACGAGGTGCCTTGGCTGCAGCGCGGAGATGCACCCCCTCACCCGCCGTCGCTGGCGCGACGTCTCCGTGAAACTCTCTCCCCGGGGGGAGAGGTTGATCCAGCGGTGAGCAACTATCGGGGTGAGACGGCCACAGCGCGCGCGTCGCTGTCTTTTCTGAGCTCTTCGCTCAGGTGATAGACAGCCATGGCGTAGTAGGTGCTGTGATTGTATCGGGTAATGACGTAGAAGTTGTCGAACCCGAGCCAATACTCCGGACCCTCCAGGTTCTGAAGCGTCAGCGGGATCGCCCGCTTCGACGTCGGGAAGGCGCCGGTCGCACTCACGCCCCTACGTCGCAGCTCCTGGAGGCTGTAACGCGTCGACAGCTTGGCTGCCTCGAAGGGCGGCTTCGCCTCGGCCCCCAACAGCTCGGCTGGAGCGGCGATCGGCTCGTTCCGTTGCCATCCGTGGGCCGTCAGGTAGTTGGCCACGCTGCCGATCGCATCTGCGGGGTTGTCGAACAAATCGCGGGTACCGTCCCCGTCGAAGTCCACGGCGTAGCGGCGATAGCTTCCGGGCATGAACTGCGCAATTCCCATCGCCCCAGCGTACGAGCCCTCGGGTGAGTTGAGCTGCAGGGACTCTTCCCGCGCCAACAACAGAAAGTGCTCGAGCTCGAGACGGAACAGAGCCGCCCGCTTGGGATAATCGAAAGCGAGCGTGGTCAGAGCCTCGAGGACCTTGAAGTTTCCCGTCTGCCGACCGTAGTGGGTTTCGACCCCGATGATGGCGACGATGATTTCTTCGGGAACACCATACCGGCTGCTCGCCGCTTTGAGCTCCGCGGCGTGGAGTCGTTGGAATCGCCGCCCGCCGTCGATCTTCCCCGGGTTGACGAAGATCGACCGGTATTCGTTCCAGGGCTTTCGCTTCGCCTGCTTGTCCATGAGCTCGACGATCCGAGGCCGGAGCTTGGCGTCCAGGAACGCTCCCTGGAGCTCGGCATGGTCGAAGCCATGTTTGTCAGCCATTTCCGCAATGAACGACTGGATCGCCTGGCTCTGGGAGCTCGTTTGGGCGAGAGTGTGCGAAGCGGCGCAAAGCGCGACGACTGCCGTCACGATGACGGCGTACATTCTGTGTTGGATCAGCGGCGCAGTCCTCTAAGCCCTTGTCTGAATGGCTTTTGCGTATTATAACTCAGGATCGATGGAGATCATCCCTACCGAAGGGGCGCTCGGCGCTGAGATTCGCGGCGTCGACGTCGCGGCACCACTCGAGCCGAAGCAGGTTGCTATCCTTCGAGGCGCCATTTTGGAGTACCTCCTAATCTTCTTTCGGGATCAGCGACTGACCGACGAAGCGCAAGTCCGCTTCAGCCGCTACTTCGGCCACCCCGAGCCCCACGTGCGCCAACGATCGGAAGGCGATTCCTCCGCTCGCGAGATCTTCGTGGTGTCGAACGTTTCTGAAAACGGCAAGCCGCTAGGCGCTCTTGGACATGGCGAGCTCACGTTTCACTCGGACCTTTCCTACTTGCCGCGGCCAGGATCTTTGTCGATCGTGTATGCGGTGGAAGTTCCACTCGACGGTGGCGATACCCAATGGGCGAACGCCTACGCGGCTTACGACGCGCTCCCGCCGGATCTGCGCGAGCGCGCCCTCGAGCTCAAAGCGGTGCACCGACACGGGGAGGACGCTCAAAACCCTGACGTTCCCGCCTCCCACCCCATCGTACGCACCCACCCAGAAACCAAGCGTCGAGCTACGTACGTTAGCCCGCAGTTCACGCGCCATATCGAAGGTCTTCCGCGTGAGGAGAGCGACGCCGTGCTCGAGAGTCTCTTGCGACACGTCACCCGGCCGGAGTTCGTCTGGACTCACAAGTGGCGGCCCGGAGATGTGGTTATCTGGGACAACCGGTGCACGATGCATCGCCGGGAACCGTTTCTTCCGAGCGAGCGCCGGATCTTGAAGCGCACGCAGATGTTCGGGGACGCCCCGTTCCTCGAGCTGTGACAGTCTATCGGGCGAGGGTGGACGGCTTCGTTGTTGGGCTGAGCGTCTGTGTCGTCGCGGCGCTCGGGTCGGTGATGACGGTGGCCATGATGGCGGCCTTGCGGCGTCCGGCGAGCCCGATTGCTTCCTTGGGCCTCGTTGGCGCGGCTCTTGCCATCGCCGCGATCCTGATATTTGCATGGGTCTATACTCCGCGGGCTTTCCGTTTGGATGGCGGCAATCTCCGGATCGAACGGCCGGCGGGGGATGTGACGATCCCTTTGGTCACCATCACTGAGGTCGTTCCACTGGATGTGTTCCTCGGGCTCTCGTGGAAGGCGCCGCCGGGCGGCAACAGCGGCTTGTTCGGAATCTACGGAACGTTCTATCGGCGCGATATCGGGAAATTCCAGTTGTATGGGCGGGCCGCCAGTCGGGCAGTGTTGTTGGAAACCTCAGGCGGCAAGGTCGTTGTGACGCCTGAGCACCGAGAGGCGTTCATGGCCGATATCGTAAAGGAGACCCAGAGGTGAGAAAGGTGATCCTCGTGGCGGTCGTGATGGCTGGGCTCGGCGCGTTGGGCACAGCGAACGCACGTCCTCGGGTCATCGTTGTTTCGTGGGACGGCGCCGGCTACGCGATGACGTCCCGGCTCCTCGCCGAAGGACGTATGCCCAACCTGGCGCGGATGCTGGACGAAGGTGCGTGGACGGACGGGATGGTCTCCAGTTTCCCCACGAAAACCGCGGCGGCGCACGCCATGCTTTTCACCGGAACCTATGGTCACGAGAGCGGTATCACCGGAAACTCGGTTTGGAAGCTTCCCGCCAAGGAGCACGATCGTCTCGAAACCTGGAACGGGTATTTTTCAACGGCTCTACGGACCGATCCGGTGTGGGTACGGGCCGCGCGAGCGGGTCTCGACGCCTACGTCCTACATGGGACCCAGGCATATCCTTTCGACACGGCGTTTCGGGATCTCGACGAAGACGCACGGCGGCACCTGTTCTTGATCCATGGCTACACCGAAGTTCAGTTGAGAGGTGAGGTCTGGAACGAGCGTTCGGCGCCTCTCGAGGTGGCTTCGGGTTGGAGCATTCCCGAAGCGCGCGGGGTGGAAGCACGCACGTTCCGGTTCTCAGTCGGTGAGACGGAATTCTTGGGCGTGCTCTTCGACGACCCGCTGGATCCTCAGCTAGGCGCGGACACGCTCGGCATCGTGCGCGATCGAAAGGCCGCGGAGTTCGATGCGAGGGTGAAGGCTGGACCCGAAGCCGGCTTTTCGATACCGGTGAAGGCGTTATCCGGGAACAAGGAAGTCTGGTTCTCGCTTCGCCTCTTCGAGCTCTCGTCGGGTGCCGATTCGTTTCTCCTCTACCGTTCGGGCGCGGTCGAGATCGCTGTGTCGAATCCGGCAACACCGAGTGCTGGTCATCCCGTCATGCAGGTCTACGCGGGAAATAGCGGCAGTCGAGCCTACGCGGAAGGAGCACTGGGAGCGACGCGATTTCACGGCGGTGATGGAACCGCCGAGGGTCGTTTCCAGGAAACGCTGGCGCACCTTCAAGAGCAAATCATCCGCCAGGCTTCGACCGTGCTCGACGAGGATTACTCGCTCGTCGTGCTATACAGTCCGGTGAGCGACGATGTGGCTCACGAGCTTGCGGGCTTTGCGGACGAGAGTCTCGAGGGCTACGACGAAGAGCTTGCGACGCGGCATTGGCAGGACATCGCTGCCGGATTCGAGCTCCAGGATCGGTTTCTCGGCGGCATCCTCGAGGCGGCCGAGCGCGATGGCGCTCACGTTATCCTCGTCAGCGACCACGGCATGACCGGTACCGATCGGCTCGTTCATCTCAACGTCGCGCTCGAACGAGCCGGCTTGCTTGCCCTTCGCGCGGACCGTTCCATCGACTTGACTGCGACGCGTGCACTTGCGCCGCCGCTCGGAGACATGTCGATTGCGGTTAACACCACGGACCGCGCCGGTGGCATCGTCACCTGGGACGAGCGAGAAGACGTCCTTGGAGAGATTCGACGCGTCTTGAGCGAATTGAAGGATCCGGAGACGGGGGAGCGTGTGATCACCGCGTTTTTCGAGCCGGCGTCGAACGGATTACTTCAACCGGGGGGTAGCTCTACGGGCGATTTGTTCCTGGAGTTCGCGCCTGGCTACTACCCCTCGGAGTGGACCGACGGAGACGTGGTGATCGAGCGGACGCCACCACGGGGTAACCACATCTTTCTCCCCACGCGTCGGACGATGTTGTCGATATGCGCCGCCTGGGGGCCGCGCGTTTCTGCCGGCGCCAACTGGGGCAAGGTCCGCTCCGTCGATATCGTTCCTACCGTGCTCGAGCTTCTCGAGTTGGACATTCCGGCGCATCTGCCGGGACGAAGTCTCGTCCGGGCGCGAGCTCTACTAGAGACAACTCGCTGAGCCCACGTACAGGAAAATAGGTATACTGCTCGCTCCCGGAGAGGTCCCACAGCTCGCAAGAGTACAATCCGATGTCCTCTCGTTTCATCTTTGAGAACAGAAGGAGCAAGCCATGGCCACCACCAAAAGCCCAGTTGATAACGGGGTAAACGTTCAAGCGCTTCTAGGCGCGCGTGCGGCGCTGACCGAGGCGCCCGAGGGCGCGAAGTTCCAATGGCGCGCGACGTGCAAGTGGGTATATGGAACCCACAGCCGCTCTAGCATTCAGCAGTACTTCGGGCTCGGTCAAGAGCAGAAACACAAGACCGAGTTCACCTTCGATGCCGACCATCCCGAGGTCTTCGCGTCTGAAGACAAGGGCGCCGCGCCCGTGGAGCTCGTGCTGGCGGGGCTGGCGAGCTGCCTCACGGCAGGCGTCGCGGCCGTCGCTCAGCATCGCGAGATTCAGTTGCATGCGGTGTCGGCGACGGTCGAGGCCGGAATGGACATCCAGGGAATCCTCGGCATCGACAGCGAAGTGCGCAACGGTTTCGACGGCATCAAAGTGACTTACAAGATAGACGCCGACGCGACTCCGGAAGAGATCAAGGCCGTCGTGGCCCAGTCCCAGAAGCGCTCCGCCGTCTATGACATCGTCACGAACCCAACGAACGTTACGGTTGAGGTTAGCTAACTCATCGTATCGGGATTCGAGACACAGGATCCCGTGCGCACCAAGACGATCGTCATAGGAGCCGGCCACGCCGGGTTGGCGATGAGCCGGTGCCTCACCGAGCGCTCGGTCGAGCATGTCGTGCTCGAGCGGGGCGAGGTCGCCAACTCTTGGAAAACCGAGCGCTGGGACTCGCTGCGTCTGCTCACGCCCAACTGGCAGAGCCGATTGCCGGGCTACGGCTACGAGGGTGATGATCCCGATGGCTACCGCACTATGCCCGAGACCATCGGGTTCATCGAGCGCTACGCCGAAGTGATTTCGGCGCCGGTGCAGACTCACACGAAGGTGAGCTCGGTGCGACTCCATGGCGATGGCTACGAGGTCGTCACCAACCGTGGTGATTGGCAATCCCCGGCGGTCGTGCTCGCGACCGGAGCCTGCAACGTCGCGCGAGTTCCCGCCGTGGCCCGAGCGCTGGCGCGATCGATCTCCTCACTCACCGCGATGGAATATCGCAGCCCCGACCAGCTCGAGAAACGTGGCGTGCTCGTGGTGGGCGCATCGGCCACCGGTACCCAGATCGCTGACGAGATTCACCGCTCAGGACGGCCTGTGACCATCGCCGTGGGGGAGCATGTGCGAGCACCCCGGGTTTATCGGGGTCGGGACATCGAGTGGTGGATGGACGCCGCCGGCGTGCTAGACGATCGTTACGACGAGGTGGATGACATCGTCCGGGCTCGAAACGTGCCATCACTGCAGCTTGCGGGCTCTCCCGAGCGCCGGGAAGTCGATCTCAACGCGCTCACCCGGATTGGCGTCAAGCTCATCGGGCGTCTAGCCGCGATTCATGACGGCAAGGCGCAGTTCTCGGGGTCGCTGCGAAATAATTGCGCACTCGCCGATCTCAAGATGAACCGGTTGCTCGAGCGGATCGACGAATGGGCGACGGAGAACGGGCTCGATGACAAGGTGGATCCTCCACACCGCTTCGAGCCGACGGAAGTGGAACCCTCGCCGCCACTCGGTCTCGATCTTGCTCGCGGCGAAATCAGAACTGTTGTCTGGGCGACCGGATTCCGTCCGGACTACTCCTGGCTCGACGTGCCGGTTCTCGACCGCAAAGGTCGTATCCGCCACGACGGGGGGGTCGTCGAGTCGCCCGGCCAGGGAATCTACTTGATGGGTATCCCGTTCCTCCGGCGTCGCAAATCGAGCCTCATCGACGGCGCTGGCGACGATGCCCGCGACCTCAGCGCGCACCTCGCGTCCTATCTCAATGGCGCGATCTCTGCGCGTCGCTGAGCGTCGCGAAGGCGTGGGGCGGCAATCGAGCCGCGTCTCCGTGGTGAGAATCTTTTAAACATCCTCGCTCTTCTGATCGTATGAACCAACGACCTCGTTGCGAGCAGGTTGTCCGATATCGGACACTTTCGGGCTAGAATAGGTGTAGGAGTTGGATGTAAGTAAAGTGGTTGAACGAGTTAACTCGGAAGCGTGGTTGTGTTCAACTTGCGACTTTCGGGGGAGTGCAGACCGGTCCAGGGGCCTACTAATATGGATGTAAAACGGGAAGGCGTGCTCGAAGCTCGACAACGCAAACAGAAGATTTTGTATGCGATCGGCGGCGTCCTGTTTGTGCTCCTCGCCGTGTGGGTTTTGCGACTCGAGCCAGCGGCGCCATCGGTGGACCGTACCGCGGTCTGGATGGACCGTGTGGCAAGAGGTCCAATGCTGCGGCAGGTCCGCGGTCCGGGCACGCTCGTCCCGTTAGAGATCCGCTGGCTCGCGGCGAGCACGGTTGGTCGGGTCGACCGCATCCTGGTCCTTCCGGGCACCGATGTTGAGCCCGAGACCGTCATATTGGAAATGAGCAACCCTGAGCTCGAGCAGTCGCTCCAGGACGCGAGGCTTCAGCTTCGAGCCGCAGATGCCCGCTACGAAGATCTCCAGGTTCAGCTCGAGAGCCAGCTTCTCAACCAGAAAGCGATTGCGGCGTCGGTGCAGGCTGACCACCGAACCGCTCTGCTGCAACTCGAAGCGGATCGCGAGATTCACGCCCAGGGCATTATCGGCGACTTGGTGCTGAAGTTTTCTGAAGAGCGTTCGCGCGAGCTCGAGGAGAAAAACGGCCTCGAGCAAGAGCGACTCGCGATCGCATTCCGGTCGAACGAGGCGCGCCTGATGGCGGAAGCGTCGCGGGTCGACCAGCTGCGTGCGCTCTACGGGCTTCGACGAGACCAGGTCGACGCTCTCGCGGTGAGGCCCGGTATTCGCGGTGTGTTGCAGCAGGTTCCCGTCGAAGTCGGACAGCAAGTCACCCCAGGAGTGAATCTTGCTCGCGTCGCGCAACCAGAGCACTTGAAAGCGGAGCTGCGCATCGCCGAGACTCAGGCGAAGGACGTGGAGATCGGCCAACGCGCAACTGTCGATACTAGAAACGGCGTCATCGAAGGCCGGGTGATGCGCATTGACCCGGCGGTTCAAGACGGTACCGTAACCATCGACGTCGAGCTCGTCGGTGAGCTTCCCCGAGGTGCGCGGCCGGATTTGAGTGTCGACGGCACGGTGGAGATCGAACGGCTCGAAAACGTGCTTTTTGTCGGGCGGCCCGCCTACGGACAAGCGGGGACGACCATTGGGCTTTTTCGTCTTCTCGACGACGGAGAAACCGCTGAACGGGTTGATGTCACTCTCGGTAAGAGCTCGGTCAACACGATTGAGATCGTCGCCGGATTGAACGAGGGCGACGAAGTTATCTTGTCCGATACGTCTGCCTGGGAAGATTATCGAAGAATTCGGCTCAACTAGTGGGCTGTAACACCCGGATCGGGACCGAGACGCCGTTAGGTGGTACCGATCCGGGTGTTACAGTCCGCTAGTTGTTGCGAAATGAGGACCACGAACCGTGAGCGCTAATGGCGAGCCTTTCATCCGGCTGAAAGAACTAGAGAAATTCTACGAGTCTCGCGCGGGACGCACGTACGTGCTGCGGCAAATTGACCTTGAATTTGAGCAAGGCGAGTTCGTGACCATCATGGGCCCGTCCGGAGCGGGCAAGTCGACGCTCTTGCATATCCTCGGCATGCTCGACGGTGAATGGGGAGGGGAGTACCACTTTCTCGACAACGCCGTGCACGACATGAAGGTGAAGCATCGCAACGAACTGCACAAGCACTACATCGGGTTCGTGTTTCAAGCCTATCATCTTCTCGACAACCTCACCGTGTACGAGAATCTCGAGATCCCCCTTTCCTACCGGAACATCAAGCGATCGGAGCGCCAAGCCATGGTCGGAGATATCCTCGACCGCTTCGCTATCGTCGGAAAGAAGGATCTGTACCCGAACCAACTCTCCGGCGGACAGCAACAGCTGGTAGGAGTGGCCCGTGCCGTCATCATGGCGCCGAAAGTGATCCTCGCGGATGAGCCGACGGGAAATCTCCACACCGAGCAGGGGCGCGAGATCATGGAGCTGTTCAAAGCGCTCAACAAAGAAGGCACCACGATCATTCAGGTCACGCACTCCGAGACCAACGCCGCCTACGGTAGTCGCATCGTCAGGCTCAAGGACGGCTGGCTAGAGCGAAGTTGAACGTGAGTCCTCTTTCTCCTCACGTTCTCGTCGCGGATGATCAGCCCGATGTGCGCGAGGCGCTGCGACTCCTGCTAATAGCCGAAGGCTTTTCCACGGAGGCGGTGGACAACCCCGACGGCATCGTCAACGCTGTCGAGAATCAAGACTTCGACTTGCTTCTCATGGACTTGAACTACGCGCGCGATACGACGTCGGGTCGAGAGGGCATCGACTTGCTCGAGCGATTGCAGAGAGTCGACGACAAATTGCCGGTGGTCGTCATGGCAGCGCGGGGAAGCGGCGAGCTCACCGTCGAGGCGATGCGAAACGGTGCTCACGATTTCGTTCAGAAACCATGGGACAACGTGCGCCTTCTCAGTATCCTGCGAACCCAGATCGCGCTCGGGAAAGCTCTCCGACGCGGGGATCGACTTCAGCGAGAAAACGAGCTCCTGAGGCAGGACTCGCCGGCGCTCGTTGCTGAATCGGCGACGATGAAGCCGGTGTTAGAGCTGATCGAGCGTGTTGGCCCGTCGGACGCGAACGTGCTCATCACCGGGGAAAACGGCACTGGCAAGGGCGTCGTGGCTCGGCACCTACATGGTGCCTCGAAGCGTGCGGGACGGCCCATGGTGAGTGTCGACGTCGGCGGTCTTTCGGAAGATGCTTTCGAGAGCGAGCTGTTTGGCCACGTGAAGGGCGCCACCACCGACGCCAAAGTCGATCGAGTCGGACGTTTCGAGCTCGCAGACGGGGGCGCGTTGTTCTTGGACGGGATCGAGAACGTGCCGAACGGCGAGCAACGCGAGCTCTTGCGCGTGCTCGAGACTGGGGAGTTCGAGCGCGTAGGGTCTTCGAAAACGAAACGTGCCGACGTGCGAATCCTTTCGGCTACCAACGCGGATCTTGGTGGCGAAGTTTCCGAAGGGCGCTTCCGGCAGGATTTGCTCTTTCGTCTCAACGCCGTCGAGATCCACTTGCCTCCGCTTCGGGATCGGAGCTCCGATATCAAAGTGCTCGCGTCGACGTTTCTCGATCGGCACGCGCGACACTACCGCAAGAACGTCGTTTGTTTCGAACAACGAGCACTGCGCGCCCTGGAGCAGTTTCCCTGGCCCGGCAACATCCGGGAGCTCGACCACGCCATCGAGCGCGCGGTGTTGACGTCACAGGGGAAGGCTATCATGCTCGGCGATTTGGGATGGCACGGGGTGTCTGGGGACGGCGTGGAGTCGCTTGACGACATGAACCTTGAGGAGGTCGAGCGTCTTCTGATCCAAAAGGCTCTGGTCCGCTATCATGGCAACGTAAGTCACGCGGCGAAGGCGCTCGGCTTGAGCCGGAGCGCTTTGTATCGGCGTCTCGACCGATATCGAATCTAGTGGACTGTCGTCTTCTCGGCGATCAGCCGATAAGCGAACACGGGTCGCCTCTGGCCGATTCGGTGGGCTCGGTCGATACTGCCATCTTTCTCTGTTCACGTTGGAAGAGCTCGACGACGAGTATTTCACCCGAGTCATTTTGACCCGGCTCCAAGTCGGCTCTATCGCGACGCCGAATGCTGGATGCTGGATGCTGAATGGTGGTTCCTGATAGAATCCGCCCACTATGACGCGAATTCTACTGCCCACTGACCTGTCCGAGTCCGCCGATCATGCCATGCGACAAGCCGTGGAACTTGCGGTGCAACTACAAGCGAGGCTCGACGTGTTCCATGTCGTCACTCTTCACGCCGCGGATCCGGGCGCGCTGAAGGAGTCCCTGGAGGATTACCTGAAGAAGCTCGAGGGAGAAGTCTTTACCGATCTGTCCGAGCGCTCCGATGTGATCAAACGTCGCGGCGTCTCCGTCGAGGTGAGCGTCGAGCGCAGCGTTTCCGCATCCGAGGCGATCGTCGACAAGGCCAGCACGATCGGAGCAGATTTGATCGTGATGGGAACTCACGGCCGCACCGGCGTCGGGAAGCTTCTGCTCGGGAGCGTTGCCGAGCAGGTCGTACAACACGCCGGCTGTGACGTGGTGACCGTCGGCAAGGACGCGAAGGTTGCCGAGGGCGCAGCCGGGTTCGACCCCATCCTGGTTCCGGTCGATTTCGCCGATTACTCGGAAAAGGCGATCGCGGTCGGTGGGAAGCTCTTGGCGACCGATGGAAAGCTCGTCCTCCAGCACGTGGTGTCCGCGCCCATCCACCCGTCGTTTTATGCGGGTGGTGTGACGCGGATGTTCGAGGTCGACCCCGACCTGCCGAAACGGATCCGCGAAAAGCTCGGAACCCTCTACCAGGGGCCGGCCGAGCTCGTGGTGACCGAAGGCGACGCCGCGCAGGAGATTCTCAGCGCGGCGGAATCCCACAAGGTACAGATGATCGTGATGGGGACGCGTGGGCTCTCCGGACTCGATCACGTGCTGCTCGGTAGTGTTACCGAGCGCGTGATGCGAAAAGCGAGCGTACCGGTTCTCGCCGTGAAATAGCGCGGCAACCGCGTCATTTGACCCAACTTTCGAGTCCATCGCGGGGAAGTGCCGTGCCATCAGGGCTTGCCTGGATTCATCTTAATCGTGGTTTGCGATTTGGTATGGAGCCTGCAGTATAGGTTTGTTGGGGAGTCAATCTAATGGTCCGATTCGAGCGCATACTCTGTCCCACGGATTTTTCGAAGTATTCGTTTCGCGCTGCCGACTATGCCGTTTCGCTGGCAAAGCACTATGAGGGCGAAGTGAACTTTGTTCACGTGGTACCCGAAGTGTTGCTCCATCCAGACCAGTATCCGTATCTGGTTGAGCCTGTCCGAGCGGAGCCCGAGATTCGCAGCCGAGCGCACGACCGTTTGGATGCGTTCGTCGCGCTCACGCGCGCGGAGCAGGTCAAATCCCGCTTCAGCGTCGAGGAAGGCGCCGCGGTGGCGACGATTTTGGACGTTGCCAAGAAGGAGAAGTCCGATCTCATTTGTCTAGGGACCCACGGAAGAGAGGGAGTCGAGCGGCTGGTGCTTGGGTCAGTTGCCGAGAAGGTGCTGAGGAAAGCACCGTGTCCGGTGCTGACGATTTCGGAGCCGGGAGAAGAGGAAGCCATTCGGCCGGCGGTGTTCAAGAACATCCTTTGTGCCGTTGACTTCGCCACGCTGTCGCTGCGCTCGTTAGAGTACGCCTTGTCGCTCGCACAGGAGGCCGGAGGCAACCTTCTGCTCGTCAACGTCGTGGAGTGGTTCTCCGAAGAGCCTGGCTGGGACGTGCAATTGAACATTGAAGACTATCGAGCTCAGATGGAAGCGAGTGTGCTCGAACGCCTCAACGAGATCGTTCCCGCCGAAGTTCGCGATTGGTGCGATGTGGAGACCGTCGTGCGCTCGGGCAAGCCGTACCGAGACATACTCGAGCTCGCGAGCGAGCGTGATGTCGGCCTCATCGTCATGGGTGTACGAGGTCGCAATCCTCTCGATTTGATGCTCTTCGGCTCGACGACCCAACATGTGGTTCGGCATGCGAAGTGCCCCGTTTTGACGATCGGGGGAGGTGAGGGCTAATGGCGTCGATCGACACTGTTCTCTGCCCCGTAGATTTCTCCAAGAACTCAGAGCTCGCACTCGATTACGCGCTCTCGCTGGCAGCCCAGCATTCCGCACGCGTTAGCGTCATGCACGTCCTTCCCGACGTACTCGCCGATCCGGACGTGTATCCCTACCTCAGCGACCCGGTCCTTCCCAGCGGCGAGACCCGGGAGCGAGCGCTCGAGCAGCTCGGTGGTTTCGTGCACCGGGCGCTCGCGCAAAAGGTCTCGGTCGATGTTGTGCTCGAGCAAGGCGACATCGTCGAGAAAGTAGTCGAAAAGGCCACAAAGATTCGTGCGGACTTGGTCGTGCTGGGCACGCACGGACGTGGGGGGTTGGCACGGTTGCTGATGGGCTCGGTTACGGAGAGGGTGCTGCGCCACGCGACGCCACCGGTACTCTCGATCTCGCCGAACGCGAGCACGCCACCGAGCGACGGCGACCCGTTTCGAAACGTTTTGTGCCCCGTCGACTTCTCACCGTCGTCTCTGCGCGCGTTCGATTTCGCGTTGTCGCTGGTGGGCGACGAAGGAACGGTGACACTTTTGCACGTCGTGGAGTTCTACATCGACAAGGCGGTCGGGGAAGCCATCGCGTTCGACATGGACAGCGTACGAGAACGTCATCACGCGCAAGCGCTCGAAAAGCTCGAAGAGGCGGTGGCGCGCGACGTGCGATCCCGAACGAAGCTCGAAACCGTTACGTTGGACTCTGGTGCACCGTACAAAGAGGTCCTCAGGGTGGCCGAGCGCGACGACACCGATGCGATCGTGATGGGGGTTATGGGACGTAGCGCCGCAGATATGTTCTTTTTCGGTTCCACGACGAATCACGTCGTGCGCGCCGCACATTGCCCCGTGCTGACGGTTCGCGCCGAGGAGTAACACCGTGTTCGAGCGTATCATCGTACCCGCGGACCTCACGGAGCGAAATCGCGAGGCGGTCGCCATGGCCCGCGGACTCGTCACGCCGAACGGCAGTATTTGCCTGCTCCATGTGATCGAGACGATTCCGGGGGTGAGCGTGGACGAAGAAAAGACTTTCTACGAGAAACTCGAGCACAAGGCGTCGTCGTTTCTCGCGGACCTCGGCAACGTTCTTACGAATGCAGGTGTCGATTGGAATGCTGAGGTCGTGTACGGATCCCGAGCCCGCACCATCCTCGATGAGGCGAAAAAACTCGATGCCGATCTGATCGTCGTTCGCTCCCACCGAGTCGATACCGAGCGTTCGGACCACGGTTTTGGAACGCTCAGTTATCAAATCGGTATTCTGGCGGAATGCCCCGTCTTGTTGGTGAAGTAGCGAAGGGAGGTACGTTATGAGTAGCGCCCATCATTTTCTCATGCACACGCTTGCGGGACGCATGATCGTCGTTGCGTTGTTTCTCGTGCTGTCCCTGTTTCTCGCCAGCCTCGTCGGTTGGCTTCCGGAATTACAGTAGACACGCCGCCTGCCTGTTTCGATACAATAGCCAGGGGCTTGATGCGATCGTGACGTTCAACTGATTGCGAAAATGTGGAGGAGTAAGTCTTGTCGAGAATCATGTTCCTGCTAGTACTCGGGCTGTGTACGTTCGCGGGTGCTTCCAGCGAGGCGCAGGAGAGTCGTTGCGCTGATTGCCATTTCGCGAATCCACAAGCGGATCCTGACCCGAATCACTTGCAAGATTGGGATCGCTCGCCCCATGGTCGTAACCGTGTCGGGTGTGACGGGTGTCACAAGGGTAACGCCGCGACTACCGAATCGTTTTTGGCTCACCAAGGCGTTCTCACGAGCCGCAATCCATCGAGCCCGGTACATCGAAATAACCTGCCGCGTACGTGTGGCGCGTGTCATACCGGCGCGTTTGTTGCCTTCCAAAAAAGCCGCCATTTAGGGCTTCTCGGCGAGGGGAACGCCGACGGTCCGACGTGCTCGACCTGCCACGGTAGCGTCGGCGCTGAGCTGCTCTCTCCGAGGCGTTTGGAGACGCAATGCGAGAGCTGCCACGGCGCGGACGACGTGTTTCCGCTGCCCGAGGTTGCGTTTCAGGGCCGGCTCTTGCTCGAGGAGGTTGTTTTAGTGAGAGAACTGCTCGGGCAGGCGACGGGTCTCATCGCGCGCGTCGAGGACGACACGCGCAAGCGAGAGTTTGAAGAGGCTCTTCAGCAAGCCGAGGTACCCCTTACTGAAGCCGTTCAGGCCGCACATGCCTTCGTATTCGACCAGATGAAGGAGCGGCTGACGACGGCCCGTGAGCGGTCCATCGTGCTTCTGAACGCGCTCGCGAATCCGGAGTGAGCGAGGAGTGTGCGCCCGTTTCGTCTCACCAAAGAATAAGGGCGACCACCTTTGGGTGGTCGCCCCGACGTTGAGGGCGTCGCTGCGAGTGCAACGTCAGTCGGTTGCACTTCCGCGTCCGTGGCGCAAGGATTTGTAGAGTTCTGCGATCACGAATATCGGCACGGCGGCTGCCGCGATGACGATCCAGTCCTCGAGGTGGAGCGGGACGGTGTGCAGCGTGCGCTGAAGGAAAGGCACGTAGACGGCGCACACCTGTAGGCCCAGCGTGATCCCCCAGGCGAGCAATACCCACTTGTTCGTGAAGAGCCCGACTGTTCGTATCGGCGCTGCCAGCGAGCGGAAATTGAAGACGTTCATCTTTTCGATGACGATGATCCCGGTGAACGCGACGGTTTGGGCGAGCACCGCTCGTTCCGGGCCGCCGGTGATGTAGAACTGGAAGAGCAAGAGCGTTGCAACGCCGATGTAGCCCCCGAGCCCGAGTATCGTGAGCACACCGCTTCTATCCAGAATAGGCTCGCCCGCGCCGCGCGGCGGCCGGTGCATGATGCCGCGCTCCGGAAGCTCGGTTCCCAGGGCTACGGCGGTCATCCCGTCGGTCACGAGGTTCATCCACAGAATCTGTACCGGCAGAAGAATGAGTGGCCCGCCGAAGATGATATTCAGAAGGATCGCCGTGACTTCGCCCGTATTGGAGGAAAGCAAATACCGGACGAACTTCTGGATGTTGTCGTACTGACGCCGCCCTTCCTCGACCGCACCGATAATGGAAGCGAAGTTGTCATCCGTCAGGATCAGGTCGGAGGCCCCTTTGGCGACGTCCGTTCCGCGAAGACCCATCGCGATGCCGACATCCGCCTTCTTGAGCGCCGGGGCGTCATTGACGCCGTCACCGGTCATCGCGACAACGTGGCCGCGACGCTGTAACAACGTCACGATGCGAAGCTTGTGCTCCGGAGTAGTGCGGGCGAAGACGAGGTCCTCTTCGAGCGCCGCGGTGAGCTCGTCGTCCTTCAGGGTGCGAAGCTCCGACCCCGTAAGGCCCCGCGTCGCGGGAAGACCGATTCTCGCAGCGATTGCGAGAGCTGTATCCAGAGCATCGCCGGTAATCATGATGACCTTGATGCCCGCCGTTCGCGCGAGCGCGATGGCCTCCGATACCTCGGGTCGAGGTGGATCGATAATGCCGACGACTCCGAGCATCGTCAGATCCCGCTCGACGACGTCTTCGACATCCTCATGGGGCAGCGTGTACTGCGCCAGGCGGCGGCGTGCGATCGCGAGAGTCCTCAGCCCCGACCGGGCCAAGTCGGAGTAAGCTTCGGTGTAGCGGCGCCGATCCGCGTCGGTCATCTCGCGCTCCTCGCTCCCGTCCAGAATTCGAGTACACCGGTCGAGGATGACTTCCGGAGCGCCTTTGACATGCGCGACGATCCCGTCGGGGCTGTCGACCACCACCGTCATCCGTTTTCGCGACGAGTTGAACGAGAACTCCGTCATTCTCGTCGTGGCGTCGCCGGGGTCGATCCAGGCTTTGTGCGCTGCGACGACGAGACTTGCTTCGGTGGGCTCACCGAGCTCGTGCCACCCAGTCTCGTCTTTCCAGATGTGCGCGTGATTGCAAACGAGTCCGGATCGCAGCAGCGCGAGTAGATCCGGCCGCCGGCGGAAATCGCACCGCTGCCCGTCCGTCTCGAAATGTCCGGCCGGGTCGTAGCCGACGCCGGTCGCCCGAACCTCGCCGGCTGGGAGCCAGATGCAACAGAACCCGTCGCTTCACCATCGCGCGAATTCCGAGGGCCATGGTGATGGTCACGACCGCCGGAAGCCCTTCCGGCACGACGGCGACGGCCAATGAGACCCCGGTGAGGAACATCTCGGAGAGCGATTTGCCGGCGAGCCAGCCGGCGCCGGCGACGAGGGCGGAGACAACGATCGACAGGACGCCGAGCTGCCTGGCAACGACGGCGAGCCGCTTCTGAAGCGGGGTCTTGTCGGTATCCACCGCCTGCGTCAATTGAGCGATGCGTCCGAACTCCGAGAGCATCCCGGTCGCGGTCACGACGCCTCGGGCGCGTCCGTTCGTCACCGCAGTGCCCATCCACGCCATTGAGGAACGTTGGGAAAGCGGGGTGTCCGGTGCGCCCCCCTGGGCCGTCTTCGCGACCGAGCCCGACTCTCCCGTGAGTGTGGACTCGTCGACCTTGACGTTGAGCGCTTCGATCAGACGAAGGTCTGCCGGCACGCGGTCACCGATCTCGAGAACGACGACGTCGCCGGGAACGAGCGTCTGGGCGTCGACTTCCGCTTCGCTGCCGTCACGTACGACGCGGCACTGCGGTGAGAGCATGCGTCGCAGCGCCGCGATTGCATTCTCGGCCTTCCATTCCTGGATGAACCCGAGAACCCCGTTGAAAGCAACGATGGCAACAATCGTTGCCGCATCGCCCGCTTCGCCGGTGAGCAGCGAGATCGCGGCGGCGACGAGCAGTATGAGAATGAGGACGTCGAAAAACTGTCGTGAGAAGACCGTATACCACGGCGTGCGGCGGATCGTCTCCAGGACGTTAGCGCCGTAGCGTTCGAGGCGACCGGTGGCCTCCGTCGAACGAAGTCCGGCGACGGCATCGGTCTCGAGATGGTGGACGACCTCGTCGGCGGCGAGCGCCCAGAATGGCTGGGGATCGGACACGGACTATTCCTACCACGTCCGAGTCCGACATAGGGCGTGTGAAATGCCCCAGTGTTTGGATACAATCGGCGTCGGACACCGCTTTTTTCTGGTGTGTTTTTTGCACTACGAAGACAATGAGGTGCAGTTGCCTGCTCAGTGGGTTCGGTTCGTAGGTCTGTTCGTGCTCGTCGCGGTGAGCGCCGGGTGCTCCGTTAGAAAATACGCGATCAATCAAGTTGGCGATATCCTTGCGTCGGGGGGCTCGATCTATGAATCCGACGAAGACATCGAGTTCGTCGGTCAGGCGCTTCCGTTCTCTCTCAAGCTCGTCGAGAGCCTCATCGAAGAGTCACCTACCCATCGTGGGCTCTTGCTGACCGCGGCTCGCGGATTCGCCGTTTATTCCTACGCCTACGTGGATTTCGATGCCGAGGTGGTGGCGGATGAGAGTTTCGAGCGCGCGCGAGAGCAGCGTGAGCGCGCGCGTGGGTTTTATTTGCGATCCCACCGTTACGGAATTCGAGGTCTGAGTCTTTTCTATCCGGGTTTTGGCGTGAACCTACGCCAAAACCCCGAGGCTGCGGTGGATCTTGTCGAAGAGAAGAAGGCGAAAGATATTCTCCCGTTCCTCTACTGGAGTGCCGCCTCTCTGGGCCTCGCCATCGCTTCCGCGAAGAACGATGCCGCGATGCTCGCCCGCATCCCCGAGGTCGAAGCGCTGCTCGAGCGATCCCTCGAGCTCGACGAAGCATGGGACGAAGGTGCGCTTCATGAATTCCACATCACGCTGGCCGGGGCGAAACCCGGCTCGGTCGATGTCGATGTCGTGAGGAGCCACTACGAACGTGCCTTGGAGCTGTCTGGAGGCAGGCGCGCGAGTGTGTATCTCGCTTACGCCGAGACCGTCTCCGTCCCCGCTCAGCGAGCGGCGGAGTTTCGCGATCTGGTGGCCAAGGCGCTCTCCGTGGATCCGAACGCCGACCCGGATTTGCGGTTGACGAACCTCGTCGCTCAACGACGTGCCAAGTGGCTGTTGAGCCAGATCGAAGTACTTTTCTTGGAACCGAACGCCCCTGCCGAGTCCTGAGGAGAAGCCTGACGATGAACCTAGCGTGGAAGCCGCGTCTTGCACCCCTAGTTCTATTCGCACTGTTAACGGGATTCGGCCCGAGCCCGGCCGTGGCCCAGGGGAGAATCGTCATCAAGATTGGCACCATCGCGCCCGAAGGGTCGACGTGGCACGACGTGCTTCTGAAGATCCGCCAAGATTGGCGGCGGATTTCGAGCGATCGTGTCGAGCTCAGAGTCTATGCGGGTGGCGTTCTCGGTGATGAGTTCGAAATGGTGCGCAAAGTCCAGCGTCGTAGCCTGGATGGTCTTGCGGTCTCTGGCGTAGGCCTGGCACGCATCGACGAAGGGATCGATTGTCTCCACTATCCGCTATTTTTTGACTCCTACGAGGAGCTCGACTACGTGCGCGACGCGATCGCGCCCGAGCTCGAAAAGCGCATGGAGGCCCGGAAGTTCAAAGTGCTGAACTGGAGTGATGCGGGCTGGGTCTATTTTTTCACGCGCGAACTTGCGCGCACCCCGGACCAGGTGAAGCGAATGAAGCTCTGGATCTCGGCTGGGGATCCGGATACGGAGAAGCTGTTCAAAGACCTCGATTTTCAAGTCGTACCGCTGCCCGCGACCGACATGCTCACTTCGCTGCAAACCGGTCTCATCGATGCATTCGACGTGCCGCCGCTGTTCGCGCTGCTCGACCGTAGCTACCAGCAAGCGAATCACATGATCGATCTCAAATGGGCACCGGTGGTCGCGGCCACGGTGATCAGCACTCGCACGTGGGAGAGAATCCCGAAGGATCTTCAGCCAAAGCTCTTGGAAGTGTCGCGAACAGCGGGCGAGGAGCTTCGGGCGGAGATCCGACGTGCGCATGAGGATGCCGTGGTCGAGATGAAGTCGCGTGGACTCGTCGTCGTCGAGCTCAATGAACAAGAGCGTGCTGCGTGGCGCGCCGAAGTGGACGCCGCGCTTCCGCTGATGCGCGAGATCCTCGGCCCGCCGGAGCTTTGCGAAGCGACGCAGCGGTTTCGGGACGAGTACCGTCGTGCCAACGAGCCCTAGCCCGTTCCGGCGTTTGCCGGAGCTCACGGAGAACGTCCTCGCGATCACTGTTTTGGGCGTCATGACGACGCTACCGCTTGCGGAGATCGTCGGCCGTCGATGGCTCGGCGGCGGCATTCCGGGCTCGGCACCCCTCGTCCAGCACATGACCCTGTGGGCGACGTTTCTCGGTGGGGCTCTCGCGGCGCGCTCGGACCGATTGCTCGCACTCTCGCTCACACGATTTCTCCCCGATCGATGGCGCGATCGCGCACTCGTACTGACATCGTTCTGCGCTACCGCAATTACGAGCCTGCTTTTTGTCGCGAGCGTCGAGCTCGTTCAGCTCGACCGGGAGTACGGCGACATCGTCGCCTGGGAGATCCCGTTGTGGGCTTTCTCGATGGTCATGCCGCTCGGCTTTGCCGCGATTACCGGCAGTCTGATCTGGAAGGCGTCGACGTCGTGGCGCGGCCGGACGGTTGCCGCACTCGGTGTGCTCGTCCCGATAGTGCTAGGCCTTGCGCGAGGAGATGTGGGCCTCGTGGGTCCGGGACTCGTGCTCCCGGTGGCAGTCGTCATCTTGGTTGCGACTGCCCTCGGTATGCCGATCTTCACTGCAATCGGCGGGATGGCGATGCTACTTTTCTGGGCGGACGGCACGCCGATCTCCGCGGTTCCAGGTGAAGCGTATCGGTTGAGCACGTCGGCTGCGCTTCCGGCAATCCCTCTTTTTACGCTCGGGGGCTACCTGCTCGCCGAGGGTGGGTCGAGTCGCCGCCTGGTGCGCCTGTTCACCGCGCTCGTCGGTTGGCTGCCGGGTGGGGTAGCGATCGCATCGACAGTCGTGCTCGCTTTTTTCACGCCGCTCACCGGAGCCTCGGGTATCACGATTTTGTCGATGGGTGGACTCTTGCTGCCGGTTCTCGTCAAGGCTCGCTACCCGGAGAATACGTCGATCGGTCTCGTTACCGTTTCTGGCTCCATCGGACTTCTGCTGCCACCGAGTCTGCCCGTGATTCTTTATGCGTTTTACGCCGAGCTCATGATCGAAGAGCTTTTCATCGGCGGGATCCTTCCTGGACTCATTCTCATTGCGGTTGTTGCCGGGTGGGGGGCTTTTCGAGGCGTGTCGAGCGGTTCCGAGCGAACGCCCTTCAATCGTCGTGAAGCGAGGAGCGCTATTTGGGAGGCGAAGTGGGAGCTCTTGCTTCCGGTGGTCCTTCTCGGTGGTCTTTTTGGCGGCTTCACAACCCTCGTCGAAGCCGCCGCCCTCATCGTCGTGTACACGATCGTTGTCGAGTGTTTCGTGTTCGGAGACCTGAGTGTGCGGCGCGACTTGCCGAGGGTGTTCGTGGAGAGCGCGACCCTCGTCGGCGGGTTCATGATCATTCTTGGCGTGGCCTTGGGTCTGACGAGTTACTTCATTCTCGCTCAGGTGCCGATGCACCTGTTGAGCTGGGTGCAGCTGCACATCGAATCGCCGATTCTGTTTCTCCTGGCGTTGAACGTTCTACTGATTATTGTCGGCGCTCTGATGGACATCTACTCCGCCATCCTCGTCATTGTTCCGCTAATCGTGCCCATGGCCGCTGTCTACGGCATCGACCCGGTGCATCTCGGCATCGTGTTTCTCGCCAACATGGAGCTCGGCTACTTGATGCCGCCGATGGGGGAGAACCTGTTTCTCTCCGCGTACCGATTCGATCAGCCCCTCACCCGGATCTACCGCTCGACGCTTCCGTACGTGGTCATCCTGCTCGTCGCCGTGCTGCTGATTACCTACGTTCCTGCCCTCACGCTGTGGCCCGTCGAGTGGTGGCGGGGCTGACGGCCCCTACCGAAGCTCGCCGGGCTGCCGGCCACACACACTATGTTAGCCTCTCGTTTTCGGGGGGAAATGAAATCGGTGTCGCTTGTCGTATTGCTCGCCGTGCTGGCTTCTTGTTCGAATGAGCCCGAGCCGACCGCTTCGACCCCGCTCTTGTTCGAACCCCGCAGCTGCCAGCGACTCCCGACGTCGCCGCGGAGGGTCGTTTCGACGACTCGTCGGAGCCGCCGAGTAAAACCGCTCAGCACGAGATACGCCGAAGGATTTGCCCAAGAGTCGCAGCACGGGCACCGTGAGCCCGATGAGTGGGCCCGCGAGGTACCAGTCTTGGCAGGGCCTCGTTGAGACGCGGCGTCATCGTGCTCGAGGGACTCGTGGTTGGTGGAGTCACGGGACTTGTCGGCGTCGGCGGCGGGTTCCTGATCGTGCCGGCGCTCGTGCTGCTGGGGGGGCTCACCATGCATCAGGCGGTCGGCACCAGCCTTGCGATTATCGCGATGAAATCTGCAACTGGCTTCTACAAATACCTGGACGTCCTGTCACAAGCCGATTTGTCGGTGAGCTGGAATCTGGTCTATCTGTTCGTGGCGCTCGGCATTGCAGGAAGTTTTGCCGGGGGAGCCATCGCGCATCGCCTACCCCAATCGGTGCTGCGTCGCGTGTTTGCGGTGCTACTCATCGGGATGGGTCTGTTCATCATGACGAGCTCGGTTGTATCTCTTTCAGGATGAGGTCCTTCAGCGCATCGGGAATCTCTCCATTTCCGACAAAGCGGCACGCCTCGTGGCCGAGATCGAGTGTCGCGAAAAGCGACTGGCACCGCGCGCAAAGCTCGTCCTGTGGGACGGGGAAGTCGACGCCACGGTCCAGGGAATCCTGTTTTGCTTTCAGCAAATCCAGACACATTCGCTGTGAGTGATCGGGGGGCGGCGCGTTTTTTTGGGGAAGGTGGCGGCGAAGCTCTTTCGCGACGTGCAACCGGGCGCGATGCAGTCGGGTCTTGACGGTGGACTCTTTCACCCCGAGAATGCTCGCCACGTCCGCGATGGAAAGCTCCATGATTTCCTTGAGCACTAACGGGAGCCGAAAACTCTCAGGCAGGGTGGCGATCGCATTGTCGAGCGCGGCACGATTCTCACGTTTCTCGAGGAGCTCTAGAGGCCCGTCGCCGGTCGAAGCGATGTCGACGACAGTCCGGTCTCCGGAAGGTAGCAGCTTCTCGAGCGGTTCCAACTGGCGCGGCTCTCCGGCGCGTTTGCGGTGGCGCCGCTGGCAGACCCGGGCCGCGATGCGATAGAGCCACGTGGCCGGATCCGAGCGCCCTTCGAACTGATCCCACTTCCGAAATGCCAGAAGGAACGTATCCTGAACGAGGTCTTGCGCCTCATCGTCATTGCCGCAGAATCGAAGGCCTAACGAGTAAAGGCGTCCGCCGTGCCGGTCCATCAACTCGGCAACGGCGACATCGGCCGGAGCGTGCTCCATCATGGGGGCATAGTAGCCCGGAATCCGTCGTGGCACCGACGGATTTCGTCGTACTGTCAGCGACACGGGTACTGCTGCATCTGGTGTACGCTATCGACATCGATGGCGGACACGGCGCGTATCCTGATCACCCTCGGAGGGTTGCTGCTGTTGGGCGTCGTGAGCGAGGCGATCGGTCGGCGAACGCGACTCCCGCGGGTTTCTTTGACGATGCTCATCGGGTTCGCGTTCGGCCATGCGGCCCTGGACCTCATCCCTGACGTGGCCGAAACGTGGTTTCCGACGATTGCCAACGTGGCTCTGGTGATGGTGGGCTTCTTGCTGGGAGAAAGACTTTCGCGGGACGCACTGGGTCGGCATGGACGCCTAGTGCTGTCGCTATCGATTGCGGTCGTTCTGACGACCGCCGCATGCGTGTTCGTGGCTATGCTTGCCCTCGGGGTATCGTTTCCATTCGCCCTTCTCCTTGCCGGCATCGCTCCGGCGACCGCTCCGGCGGCGACGGCGGATGTTGTGCACGAGCTGCGCGCCGAGGGACCGTTTAGCTCGACGTTGCTCGGTATCGTTGCGCTCGATGACGCATGGGGATTGTTGCTCTTCAGTGTCTTGCTCGCTGCAGCCGAGTTCTGGAACGGCGCATCCGGGCTGTCGGTTCTCGGTATTGGTGCTTGGCATATCGGGGGTGCTCTCGCGTTGGGTGCGGGCATCGGATTGCCCATGGCGTATCTCACAGGTCGGATCGAGCCCGGGGAGCCGACGCTCGCGGAAGCACTCGGCTTCGTGCTTCTTTGTGGCGGGCTAGCGATCTATTTTGACGTCTCACTTCTTTTGGCGGCAATGACAATGGGCGTGGTGGTCGCGAATCTTGCCCATCACCACGAGCGGCCCTTTCACGCCATCGAAGGCATCGAGTGGCCATTCCTTATCTTGTTTTTCCTTCTTGCCGGCACCGAGCTACGGGTGGATTCGTTCCGGGCGACGGGCGCGGTCCTCGCGGTCTACGTCATCGCCCGCGTGGCGGGGCGTCTCATCGGGGCGAAGCTCGGTGCCCGGCCGGCAGATGGGCTCCGTGCCGATTTCGCGACGTCCATGGGCCTCGCACTCATGCCGCAGGCCGGAGTCGCCTTAGGCATGGCGCTTCTCGCGACACAGAGGTTTCCGGAATTCCGGCCCTATCTCTCTCTCGTGATCGCTGCGACCGTATTGTTCGAGCTCTTCGGACCGGTTCTGACGAGACGAAGCCTGATACGCATGGGCGAAGTCGACGCCTGAGCGCGTCCAGGTCGAGGAGCATCAGGCTAGGAGGAGTCATCATGTTGGACGGAGTCTTACTCCTCGGAGGATCTGCACTCACGGTTTTGTGGGGGAGCGCTCATCTTCTTCCCACGAAGTCGGTCGTTCGCGGATTCGGTGAGATAACCCCGGATAACAAGCACATCATCACGATGGAGTGGATCCTCGAGGGAGTTGCTTTGATTTGGATTGGTGTTCTCGTGGCGGCGGTGACGGCCATCGATCCCGCGAGCGCGATCTCGCGTTGCGTCTATTTTCTCTCCGCCATCGCGCTGCTTGTTTTTGCCGCGGTGTCGCTTTTCACCGGGTTCAAGGTGAAGTTCCTTCCGTTCCGGCTATGTCCGTTCATTTTCACGGCATCGGCAATCCTGATTTTGGTCGGAGGTGTGTTGCGCTAAGAAAACACATGCGTGGCTTGTGCAGGCGCTGATTGCGCTCTTCAGAATCCCGCGATGCGGATCGTGCCGTTGACGGTGGTAAGAGTGATCGTTGCGTCGCCGTCACCCAAAGTGCCGCGGAGGGACGTTGGGGTTTCTGTTCGGTTTTCGAGAGTGAGATCGGACAAAGTAATGGTGCCGTTGCTCACCGTAGCCGCAAGCTCAGCCGAAGTGGCTCGCGGTATTTCCAGTTCCACGTTGCCGTTCACCAAAGTCAATTCGATGGTGCCGGCGCGAGGTAGAGTGGCGGTCGCGTCGATCTGTCCATTGACCAGCTCGACGGCGGCGCCTCCAGATACGTTCCGGAGATCCACCTCTCCGTTGACGTTGACCACCGTCACCGCAGCGCTGATGTTGTCTACCGCTACGCCGCCATTCACGTTGGTCACCGAGACCTCGAGACTCTGGGGCGGCGTGATGGTGTAGTCGACCTCGAACGAGCGACCTCCGGAGTCCTCCGGCTGAATGGTCTGGACCACTATTTCTTCGCCCATCTCGGTGACGCGTACTTCGAGCAGCTCGAGATTCGCCTGAGCGTCTGACGGACTCTCGGACCTGACACGACGCATTCCAGAAATCAGGACCGAGTCCGAATCCGAACCTCCCCGGATGGCGATGTTGCTGTTAATGCCTCGTAGGGTCAGCCGCGATTGATTCGTGACAGGAACGTCGGACGAAAACGAAGCCTCTGCCACGAAGCTCGTGTTGCTGACGTTCCCGCTCACCCCGCCCGGGGACGTGGGACCACTATCACTGCACGCGATCCCGAGCATCACGACAGCCGCACAAGCCAACAAAGCACCGACTGCCGCGAGAGCTCTGATCGCCTTGATGGGAACCAAGCGGTCGTTCGAATAGCGGGAGTTGCGTTTCGGGATTGTCCCAATCCGATACATTTTTTCACCCCTCGAATAAGAGTCGGATCGGCCTTCGAAATCGATTCGCTCCGAACAGACTTACGTATCAAGAATCATGCCGCGCTATGCTGCGGAAAAATGCGGGTCTGCCGTGCTGCGATGCGTAGAATCGCGCAACGGTTTGCGCGAAAACTCAGCAAATCTCCACGGTACGGTTATTGCAAGCGATTTAGGAGACATGTCATCGAACTTGCTGGAAGACGCCTTCATCGAGGATCATCGGACGCTTACGCGGGGCCTGTCTCGCCTTGTGAAGCTAGTGCAAGAGGCGCGATACGACGAAGCCGTACTCGTCGCGAACGAGATCGACCAAGCCGCGGGCCCCCACATCGAGTTCGAAGAAAAGTCATTCTACCCGGAGGTGCGGAAAACGCGTGGACGTGAGTACGTCGAAAACCTCTATGACGAGCATCGCTCTGGGCTCGAAGCTATCCGCTTGCTGATGAAGCTCGAGCCGGGGACCGTTCCTGCCCCCGAGGACCGAGAGCGGTTGCTCTTTCTTCTGCGACGAGTCCTGGACCACGCGGTCAGCTGCGGCACACTCCTGAGTCACGTCACGTCTCTAGGAGACGACGAGCAGCAGAGGTTTCTCGCGGAGCTCGAGCGTTGTCGCAAAGTGGCTCACAAATGGTCCGAGCTTCACGGTAGCGAGTGAGCTTGTGTGCCGACTCTATGGGTTTCGTGCGAACGAACTGACAAAGGTCGAATGCACTCTCATCCATGCGCAAAACGCTCTCCTCCTACAAAGCCGCTCGGACATGATGGGACGAGAGCACGCAGATGGGTGGGGTCTCGCGTCCTACGCCGACGGCGATCTCGAGGTGGAGCACCGCGACACCGCCGCCTTCGAGGGCGTTCATTTCAGTACCGCCGTCGAGCGCATCTACGCTAGAACCGTCATCGCGCACGTGCGCAAGGCTACCGTCGGCGTCGCATCCCCATTCAATACCCACCCCTTCCGCTGCGGCCGGTGGACATTCGCCCACAATGGTACGGTATCCGGCTTCGACCAATTGAAGGAACAGATGCGCCGAGAGACGGCGCCCCGACTACAAGGTCTCAGGCGGGGAACGACCGACAGCGAGCAAGCGTTCCTGTGGATCCTGACACGAATGGAGCGCGATGGGCTCGATCCTGGCGGGGGCGTGACGGACGCCAACGCGCTGACGCGTACGGTGGGCGAGGCGGTTCGCGTACTCCACGACCGGAGTGAGAAGCTCGGGCCGAAGGAGCCACCGAGGCTGAACTTCCTCCTCACAAACGGTCGAGTGATGGTGGCGAGCCGATGGAATCACACGCTGTATCGGCTAGATCGAGACGGGGTTCACGACTGTGAAATTTGCGGCATCCCCCATGTGGATCACGATGCGAAACGACGCTATCGAGCCGTGGTGATTGCGTCCGAGCCCATCACCCACGAAGCGTGGCACGAGATGGACAACGGCACCATCGTCAGCGTCGACGAAGATTTGAAGGTCGCGGTGTCTCCTATCCACTAGACATCGCGCTTCCACATGACGCGGAGCATGTCGTCCTCGGTGTATTGGTAGTCCACTTCTCCGCCGTATGCGCGTGCGATTGCCTCACCGATGCTTCGTGCCAAGTGAGAATCCGTCGTGGTGACGAGCAGCCCCTCGTCGGTTTCCTTCATGTCCATGATGCGCTTCAACGGATGCTCCTCGGTCTCCTTTTTTTCTTCGTTGCGGACGAGGTTCACGATCTCGTCCCGGTGAGTCCCGAGGAACGATCCGCTGAGCGTGACGTAACCGGCGGGGTAGGCGTCGCGCATCCGTCGGCATGCTGGGCATGTCTTCTTATGGCTGTCCGTCCGCCCCTCGAGCGCCCACTTCCAGCGGCCGCGCTCGAACACCGCGCCGCAATCTGGACACTGGGTTGGCTCTGGTAGCTTCTCCTGGGCACGATAGGTATCGTGAACTTCTTCCCGAATTAGCCGATCTTGCCGAGAGTGCGTCTTTCCACCGAACCGATTTTGCTTCGTCACGGTCTCACGTTATCGCACCAGGCAGAGTCTCGGAACTAGGTACATCCCTTGTTGCTCGGGTCATGATCCCGAGGATGGTTTCTCCCTTCAGGGAGCTTCCTAGTGGACTGTAACAGTTATTCGTTGCGCAAATCGCGAGGTCATTTTTGTGGGCTGGCAAGGCGTGATGACGACGATATATCTAGATATTTAGAGGATTCGCAACGAAGCCAGCGCGCAAAAGGACCCGCGATTTTGGCAACGAGCCAGCGCGCAAAAGGACCCGCGATTTTGGCAACGAATAACTGTTACGGTCCACTAGTTACTGTGGCCAACCGAGGCCGCTAAACTCGAAATCATGGTTGTCGATCGAGAGCACTCACGAGAGGGACGGTTCTACGAGCCCGCGGGCGATGGCGACGTCAGGTGCACCGCGTGCGCGCACTATTGTGTCGTGAAGCCGGGTTTGAGAGGTATCTGCGGTGTTCGTGAAAACCGCGACGGAAAGCTCTTCTTGCTTGTATACGGCAAAGCTGTTGCCTGTGAGGTCGATCCCATCGAGAAGAAGCCCCTCTATCACTTCCACCCGGGTGTGCGCGCCTTCTCGGTTGCCACCGCGGGCTGTAACTTGCATTGCCGTTTCTGTCAGAACTGGCAGATCTCGCAGGTTCACAAGAGCGAGTTCATCCCTGGGTTTTCGTTGCCGCCGGAGGAGATCGTCACGTCCGCGGTCGCAAAGCAATGCCAGGTCGTTGCTTACACCTATACCGAGCCCATTATTTTCGCGGAGTACGCTCTCGATACGGCGAAACTCGCGAAAGAACAGGGTTTGAAGAATATCTTCGTCAGCAACGGGTACTACTCGCCGGAAGCTTTGGAAGAAATGGAGCCGCTCATCGATGCGGTCAACATCGACCTCAAGAGCTTTCGTGATCCGTACTATCGAAAGATCTGCGGGGCAACACTCGAGCCGGTTCTCGAATCGATCGAACGGACTATCCGGAAGGGGATATGGGTGGAAGTGACGACCCTCGTCATCCCCGGCCTCAACGATTCGATCGAAGAGCTCCGTGACATCGCGCGTTTTCTCGCGGCGTTGAGCTCGGACATCCCCTGGCACGTGAGCCGTTTCTTCCCTGCATACGAGATGACGGACGTCGCACCCACGCCGGAGCGCACGCTCCTCAAAGCACGTGACATCGGACGTGAAGAAGGTTTACGTCACGTGTACACCGGGAACCTGCCTGGGGGTGAGGACGATACCCTCTGTCCGGGGTGTGGTGAGCTGCTGCTCGAGCGCGTGGGCCTTCAGCTGGTCGGCAATCACTTGAAAAGCGGTGCCTGTCCGAGCTGTGAGCTGCCGCTCGCGGGCATCGGCTTGGCCTGAGAGCTCCGCCCTTCCCGCTAGTGTGGTCGTACCGGCGTGTACGTGTAGCGCGAGTGCAAGAAGGAGACCAGGTCCGTGAGCTGCCGGACCGTCATCACGTCGCTGTAGTCTGCCATGCGGGATTCACCGCCGCTCTCGACGAGCTCGGCCGGATATCGGCCCACCTTGTGGGACGGGTTGATAATCGAGCTGACGAACCTGCCGTCCGTGGGCTGGTAGTCGATACTCCCACCGAGAACGACTGGCACGGGCGGGTCCGCGACGGGAGCCGGCAGGTTCAAACCCTGCACAGGGTGGCACGCGTTGCATTTGAGAGCGACGAACGTCTCTTGCCCGCGAGCGGCATCGCCCTCGGGAAGACGAAACCCAGACGGGGACCGCTCCGGAGGGGCGCACATCACAAGACCGATACTCATGAGTGCGATGGCGACGAAGAATCGTAGTTGCATTGAACACCTCTTCCAGAAGTGTCTTCACGATAGCCGCCCGCGCTCGGGCTGGAAACCCGGCACAACCCTAGATTCTTCTCAAAAAGAACCTGGCATTTCGCTTTCGATGGCTTGGAATCGATGCGTCGAAGCCCCTCTCAAGGGATTTTTCTCGCATGGGCTCGGGTTTCGCCGGGTTCCGCCGAGGAGGGAACGCGCCCATAGTGTCGTGAGTGGATTGATTTGCTGCTGGATGCATTGAGGAGGTGCTGATTGAACGCCCGTGGATTTGTCGTCGCCGCGATGGTCGCGGTCGCGATCATTGGCTGTCGTGTCGAGGAGAGTCCGTTTCGGCCACGACCGAGCCGCAAGGGGCTTCGGACACAGCGGCAGAGCCTAGCGGCGAACTTCTCGTGCGCTGCCGAGTAGCTCATGTCTGAGTATCAGGAAACAATCGACGACTTCCTGAATCAGAAGCGGATTGCCGTCGCGGGCGTTTCGCGCCAGCCCAAGGAGACGGCGAACTTCATTTATCGGACACTACGCGACATCGGCTACGAGGTGCTCGCCGTCAACCCGAACGCGTCGGAGGTTGAGGGAGACCCCTGCTATCCCAACCTTGCTTCGATCCCGGGAGGTGTCGATGCTGTGCTCGTGGTGACGCACCCAGAAAAGACCCTCGACGTGGTTCGGGAATGTGCGGAGCTCGGCGTCCGGCGTGTCTGGATGCACCGCTCTTTCGGACAAGGCAGTGTTGCCGACGAGGCCGTGACGCTTTGCCGGAAAGAAGGGATTCGAGTCATCCCGGGTGGCTGCCCGATGATGTTTCGTGAGGGTGCTGACTTCGGGCACAAGTGCATGCGTTTCGTTCTCCAGCTCACTGGCGGGCTCTTCCAAAACGGGGGCTTGGTCGAGGTGGATCGAGCCAGTCGAGAGCATGCGTGATTTGTCGAGCGGGACTCGGACTTCGGGAAAAAGTGCTCAGGACACTAGGTACTTCCCTGGTTCGAGCAGGAAACGACCCGTGTCCCTGCGAAATGCTTCGTTGGGCCGCGTAATATCCCGATGTAGTCTCTCGATAGAAAGGATTTGTCATGGCACACGACTTGGATAGTGGGAGCGTATTGGTTGGATTGTTCGTGGGCGCCGCGCTCGGCGGGATGGCCGCGTTGCTGTTGGCGCCGACGTCGGGGAGGAAGCTCCGGAGAGACCTCGCTCGCGAAGGGCGGTTGCTGGGTCACCGGGTCACCGAGACGGTCGATGAAATCCGCGACAAAGGCGAGGATGCCTACGAGCGCGTCCGAGAGGTCGTCGGCTGAAATGACACAGTTGTTGGCCGCGAGTGGGTGAGCACTCGCACAGGATGTCGACCCTCGAGCGGCTTTTGTGCTCGACCGACCGAGTCGTCGCGTTGGCCCGGTTCGTGAATGAGTATGAGATATGAAGAGCTTGGTAGGGGGCTCGGTCGGGATAGGGCTCGTGCTCGTGCTCACTATGAACACCGGTGCGACAGGCGCCGAGCCGGCGTATCAAGAGCGGACGGAAGAGCGATTGGCGATGGTGCAGGATCAGTTGGAGGTGCGAGGTATCACGGATCCTCGTGTTCTCGAGGCCATGCGTTCGGTGCCGAGGCACCTGTTTGTGCCGGCACCATTACGCGATGTGGCCTACGGAGACCATCCACTTCCTATCGGTCACAAACAGACGATCTCGCAACCGTACATCGTTGCGGCGATGACACAGCTCCTGCAGCTCCAGTCGGACGACAAAGTCCTCGAGATTGGGACCGGCTCTGGCTACCAGGCCGCGGTCCTCGCGAAATTGGTTCGTCGCGTGGTCACGATCGAGATCGTCGCGCCGCTTGCTGACAGCGCGAGGAAACTGCTTGCCGAGCTCGGTCACGAAAACGTTACCGTGATCACGGGTGACGGTTATAGGGGTTACCCGGAGGAAGCGCCGTTTGACGGGATCATCGTGACGGCTGCGCCCGAGCGCGTTCCGCAACCGCTTCTCGACCAGCTCCGAGTGGGCGGGAAGCTGGTGATTCCGGTGGGAGCCTATCTCCAAGAGCTCGAGGTTCACGAGCGCACCGAGTCCGGGTTCACGAGACGCTCGATCTTCCCGGTGCGGTTCGTCCCGATGACCGGCGAGGTTGAAAAGGAGCCGCCGGGTGGATTTCGTCCTGACGACGGGCGGTGAGCCGTTGTGCTATGGCCCACATGCGAGAACGAGGAGGTTGTGGGTGAGAAGTATGAATGTCCGAGCGCGAGCCGCTGTCGTGTTGATGACGGTGCTGGTCGCTACCGCCGCTTTGGCGCAGGAACGGGGCCGCGGAGAAACGTTTTACTTTCAGTACTGCGGGAGCTGCCACCAGCCCAACGAAAAGGGTATCCGGGGTCTCTTTCCGCCATTGGCAGGCAATGAGGCGGTCACCTCGGAAGACGCCGAAAAGATCAAGGCGCCGAAAAGATCCAGGAGTTTCTTCGAAAGGTTGTTTTCGGATACCACGGGGCGTTGGTCGTTGAAGGAAAGGTGTACGTAGACACCATGCCACCGATCGGAACCCGGGGCCGCGTCAACGACAGCGAGATCCTCGCCCTCGTCAACTACCACCGAAACGCGTGGGGGAATCGGGCACGACCTATCTCGGCTCAAGAGCTGGCTCGGGCCCGGGAGGCTTCGCACGACAAGGACGACAAGAAGGAGCCGTGACCCCGGAGAGCGTGACGCCGACCAACGAGGACGTCGCGGAAGTTCTCGATCGGGTGGCCGAGCTTCTCGAGGCGCAACGCGCGAATCGCTTTCGCGTCGGTGCGTACAAAAAGGCGTCGGATACGCTTCGCGGGTTGAACGCGCGGGCATTGGATATTCTGCAAACCGCCGGCGTCGCCGGCCTGGCGACGCTCCCCGGAATCGGGGAAAGCCTTGCGCGAGTCATTGCCGAGATTCTCGAAACGGGGCGGCTGGGACTTCTCGAGAGACTCCGCGGCCAGGCGGCGCCGGAAGCACTCTTCGCGACCGTTCCGGGCATCGGGCCGCGCCTCGCGGCACAAATCCACGAAGAGCTCGGCATCGAGACGCTCGAGGAGCTCGAGGCCGCAGCCCACGACGGTCGGCTGGCCGGCATGCGCGGATTCGGACCGAGGCGACTGCTCGCGGTCTCCGAGTCTCTTGCGGGGCGGCTCGGACGACGGGCGAGACGAGTTGCCGGAGCTCGAAACGACTCGCCTCCGGTTGCCGAGCTTCTCGACGTCGATCGCGAGTACCGCGCCGACGCGGCTTCGGGAAAGCTGCGACGTATCGCGCCGCGGCGGTTCAACCCGGAGGGGAAGGCGTGGTTGCCCATCCTTCATGCGAGCCGCGGGGACCACAGCTATACGGCTCTCTATTCGAACACGGCTCTCGCTCACGAGCTCGGCAAGACTCACGACTGGGTCGTGCTCTATCGGGACGATGGCAACGGCGAACGCCAGGCTACCGTCGTGACCGAGACTCATGGGCCGCTCGCGGGACGACGTGTGGTTCGGAGTCGGGAGTCCGAGTGCCGCAGGTACTACGAGGCGGAATCCGGCGAGGCGGGGGTGTCGAGCGTCCCAGAACAATAGACCGGAGTCTACGAAAATCGAGACTGCGCGAGCGCCTAGGGATTTTTTCCAGCTAGGCTCGGGATTCACCGAGTTCCGCGTATCTAGTGGGAGAGCCATAGTGTCGCTACCAAGAAAGTCGAGGGGAGTCATGAAAGTAGAAGCACTCATGATGCAAGGTGTCGCCTCGTGTCGGGCGGAAGATGGAGGAAACCAGGCTGCCAGGATGATGTGGGAGCGTGATTGCGGCTCGATTCCTGTGGTCGATGAGGACCGCCACGTCGTCGCGATGGTGACCGATCGAGATCTCTGCATGGCGTCGACCATGGAAGGCAAGGCACTTCGAGATATCCCGGTCCAAAGAGCGATGAGCAAAGAGCTCTGGTCCTGCCGGCGCGACGACGAGCTGTCGGGTGCGGAGCACGTCATGCGGGAACACCAGGTGCGGCGCCTCCCGGTAGTCGATTCCGAGGGACGCCTCGAGGGGATTTTGACGCTGAGCGATCTGGTGCGCGAAGCATCGAAGCAGTCGAAGTCGAAGTCCAAAAAAGTGGACGTGAGCTACGGCGAGGTTGCGGAAACGCTCTCGGATATCAGCGCGCCGCACGACGAAGTCCGGGCCGTCGTAAAAGCGTCCTAGCGTCGTCCGCTTCAAAGGCGCAGAGTTTCTCGTTGCAAGCTGCCGGTCGGTCATTTTGGGCGATTCGGAAACCACCGCGGAGTTTCCACTGTTGTACGTTCCGTGCTGGCGGGTGTACGGTACGAGCTAGCGAGCCCGAAAGCGCGTGAGGGTGCGGACTTCGGGAACGAGTGTATGCGCGTCCTCCTGAATCTCACCGGCGTTTGTTGCGCGGATCTCACTGTGTCATGGACAGCGGGATGACGGAGCCGGAGCCGAAAACGCCTCTGCAAGGAGGGGCTCGCTCGATGGGGTGGGCTATCGTCTTCCTCGCCTCGACTCTCTTCCTCATCCTCATGATTCGAAACCTCGAAGACGTATCAGGCGTTCAGGACGTCTCCTATTCGCAGTTCAAGAAGCTCGTCGACTCCGGCGACGTCTCTGAAGTCCGGCTACGCGGCGAGAGCGCAGACGGAAAGCTTCGGTCGGTTATGCCGATCGGTCCCGAGGGCGAGGCGGGCGAGCGTTTCCGAACCCGCATTCCCGTCTTCGGCGACGAATCGCTTCTTCCTCTTCTCGAGGCCCGGGGTGTCACGCTTCGGGTCGAGGAGCCGGAGGCCGAGACGCGCTGGCTGCCATCGCTGTTGATGCTGCTGCCGCTCGTGATCTTGATGGTGATTCTTATGCGGAGTATGCGCGCGGCGCGGGATATTGCCGGTGGGTTCACCGCCCGAGACGGTCAATTCCTCGAGCAGAGCCAGGTGGGAGAAGTCCCGCGAGTGCGCTTCGCGGACGTGGCCGGCCAGGAGAACGCGAAGCGGGAAGTCGTCGAGCTGGTGGATTTTCTGAAGGACCCCGCGCGCTACCAAAAGCTTGGGGCCGAGATTCCTCGAGGCGCGCTTCTCATGGGACCTCCCGGGACCGGCAAGACGCTTCTCGCGCGAGCCCTGGCGGGCGAGGCGGGCGTCCCATTCTTTTCGATCTCCGGCTCACAGTTCATCGAGGTTTTCGTGGGTGTCGGCGCCTCGCGGGTCCGCCAGCTGTTCAAGGCCGCAGTCAAGAACGCGCCGTCGATTGTGTTCATCGACGAGCTCGATAGCATCGGGCGCACGCGCGGGACCGGTCTCGGGGGTGGTCACGATGAGCGGGAGCAGACGCTGAACCAAATCCTTGCGGAGATGGATGGATTTTCTGAACATCAAGCTGTGATCGTATTGGCGGCGACGAATCGCCCCGATGTGCTCGATCCTGCGCTCCTTCGGCCAGGGCGCTTCGACCGGCATGTCGTGCTCGACCTCCCCGATCGCAACGATCGCGTCGCGATCCTCGAGGTCCACACGCGCAACGTTCCGACGGACGCGAGCGTCGAGCTCGAGCGTATCGCGGCGGGCACGGCGGGCTTTTCCGGGGCAGACCTCAAGAACCTGGTCAACGAAGCCGCCTTGCTGGCGGCTCGTGAAAGCAAGGTGGCCGTCACCGCCGACCACTTGGACCGCGCTCGCGACAAAGTGCTTCTTGGTACGGAACGCACGCTCGTCATCCAACCGGAGGAGAAGCGTCGCCTCGCGGTGCACGAGTCGGGACACACGGCGGTGGCGTTTTTTCTGGAGCATGCCGATCCGCTCTACAAGGTGAGCATCATCCCGCGCGGGAGGGCGCTTGGCGGCACGCAACAAGTTGCCGAAGAGGAGCGCTACACGCTACCGGAAGACTATTTGCGAGCTCGGCTCGCGGTGATGCTCGGAGGGCGCGCCGCGGAAAAGGGGCTCCTCGGAAGTGTCAGCTCGGGAGCGGACGATGACATTCGCCAATCAACCCAGCTCGCGCGCGCGATGGTGGCGCGGTGGGGCATGTCCGAGAAAATCGGCCCGGTGGACCTGCGAGACAGTGAAGAGCATCCGTTCCTCGGCCGTGAGATCGCCCAACCTCGCCGGTTTTCGGAAAGCTCCGCGCGGGCTGTCGACGAGGCCGTGCGCGAGATCCTGCTCGAGGCGGAGGCTACCGCGACGCAGGTGATTTCAGCTCATCGCGTCGAGCTCAATAGACTCATCGACCGTCTCGAACGCGATGAGACACTCGATCGCACGCAGATCGAGGTGTGCTTGAGGGGCCCCGTTCCAATCGCTGGCGCGGCGAACCTAGAATGAGTACCCCGCATTCGCGGGGACGCCCGCAAGACAGCTACCGCGGCGTCGGCAAAGGCGACGTAACGGGATCACGAAAGCCGAAGACGATATAGGCGAAGGACCGAACCGGGCTTCCGGCCCGGCGCGCGGGACGGAACTTCCATTGGCGTGCCGCGTCGGTCGACACGCTCTCGAATCCCCCTGGGGAGCGGATCGATCGGCTGTTGTCGACGGTTCCGTCCTCGCCGACTTCGACTTCGACGAGAACCACCGCGCCGAGGTGCGGGGGAGCGGTGGGTGGGTAGAGGGGGGGCGCGATCGTGGTGGGAAATGGCACCTCCTCCGAGGCGGAAGCGACATCTTCGGGGACCTCGCCGCGCGAGGGTGTGTCGTAGGTCGTCGGTGGCCGGAACAGGCCCGCCACGAGAACCCGGGTCTCGATAGCGACGAGCGCGGGGGGCTCGCCGTCGGTCTCTCGAGCCGGTGTGAATTGCCACTCGCGGGCGGCGTTCGCGAGCAGATCGGTAAATGGGGGTGTCGAACGTAGCGGCACGACGTTTGTGACGCTTCCGGCTGCGTCGAGGTGGAGCTCGAGAAGAACCTGTCCCCTCCCGACCACCATGAGCGGTTGAGCCGGTAGATCTCCGCTGAGAAACCGTGCCGGCTCGAAATCCGTTGCGACGATAACGAAGCCGAGCAAGGCAGCCGCTCGAATCCATGCAAACATCGACATCTTTTTTCGCCCCTGCGGATTCAGACCGCGGTTGCGTACAGGCGGTAGACGTGGACTTCGTTGCAGACGAACGAGCCCGAGATCCCGGCCAGAAACAAGCGTTTTGCGCGAAACGCTGGCTCACCCGCCAGTCGTACCATCTCTTCTCGATGGTCCATCATCCGCTCGTACCAGGCCGCGGTCGTCTTGGCGTAGTGTGGCGACAAATTGACGGCGCGTTGCACTTCGAACCCGTTTTCCTCGAGCGCGCGGACGTGTGAACCGAGGGTGAACCAATGAAAGCCGGGCCACATGTATCGTTTGTTGAAGGCGAGTCCCACCTGAAGATCGTGAGCGACCGGAGTATGAGGGACCATAAGGGCGTGATGCATATACCTGCCCCCCGTCTTGACAAGTGGCCGGACGCGTCTCACGTAGGGCACGAGACCTCTTGGACCCACGTGGCTCAACATACCCGTCGAAGTGACGTGATCGAACACACGGGATTCCTGTCGATAGTCTCCTTCGTGCAGCTCCCACTTTCGTCGTTCATAGCTTTCCAGCGCTGTCGCTCCCATCCGCGCCTGGTTCGAAGAGTGTGTCCAGCCGACGACCTTACCGAAGGGTGCTTCGTCGAGAGCCACTCGCAGCTGACCGCCGTAGCCGCAGCCGATATCCAGCAGAGTGTCGCCTGCGGCGGGAGCGATGAAATCGACGGCGTCCTTGAACTTTCGCCATTGTGCCTTTTCCAGTGAATCGAAGTCGTCGTCGCTTCCGTTTCCGACCCGGAGAAGCTCCTTCCGCTCGACAACGTCGGGATTTTCGAAGATCGCGCAGGAGTACGAGAGGTAGGTTTTGTCGAGGTAGAGGTCGAGAGCTTGCTGCGGAATATCGTAGTGGCTCTTGACGTTTAGCCGAGCCCGCACCTGGTTCTGGAATAGGCTGTTGCTCAACAGGGTCCGAAGACCCTGGAAGAATTTCATCGGGAACACCCCGGCTCGCCGAATTTCGGCCAAGATGTAGAGGTTGCCTTCGAGATCGACCTCTCCTCTGAGAAAGCACTCGAGAAAGCGGAAAGCGTCCAGCGCGAGAAGCTTCCGCCCGGCGTGGGCGCTCTTGATCGTGATCCTGAGCGACTCGCCACACCAGTGCTCTTGCTCACCTCCGATACGGTACCTGCCGCCGGTCCAATCGTGGATCAGGATTGGCCACGCAAGCGTCTCGAAGCGCGCTTCGAGCATCTCCCGAAGCGCCTCCGCGAGATCGCGTTTACGAAGTGTCCAGGCCGGCAAACGGTGTGCTCGCTGCAATTCGGTCATCGCTGTTTCTCCTCTATCGCCCCACGAGACACTATCATCCCGATCGACGGTCTCGGAAACCGATTTGCGCAACGAAATATCTGTTACAGCCCACTAGGTGCCCAAAAGGTCTGCCGGCACGAGGTGTTGGCATCGCGAACGAAGTTCCGTGAGAGCCTCTCTTTCGAGTTGCCGTATCCGCTCCCGGGTGAGATTCAAGAGTGTGCCGATCTGTTCGAGAGTGTGCTCGCTGTCGAATCCGACTCCGTAGCGCATCCGCAGGATGAGCTGCTTGCGGGCAGGGAGTGAAGCGATTAAGCCTTCTACCGTTTCTGATTTCTCTCGCTCGAGGGTCGACGCCAATGGACTTGCCGTAGAGTCGTCGGCCTGGAGCTCCCGCCGAAGGCCGCGCTCATCGACGGGGGCATCGAGCGACTGCATGACGAAGTCTGTATTTAGGGCGCTCTGGACGGCCGACTCCGAGGCGCCGACATCGACCGCGAGCTCGTCGAGTCTTGGCGCTCGTCCGAGACGGGAAGTTAGCGCTGCCCGCTTCCTCGCGGTCCTTCGCGCGAGTTGTTCCTTGCCGATCGGAATACGGACGGTCCGGGAGCGCTTCGACAGCGCGCGTGTAATCGACTGGCGGATCCACCAAGTCGCATATGTAGAAAAACGGACCTCGCGGTCGGGGTCGAACCTCTCCACCGCGTGCATCAGCCCTATGTTCCCCTCCTGAACGAGGTCGGAGAGCTCGAGGCCGAGATGCCGATAGCGCATCGCGATGGATAGGACGAGCCGGAGGTTGTGCTCGATGAGCGCCCGTCGAGCCGCGGAGAGCTCGGCTTCTAGAGCGAGGGCTTTCCGTTCAGACGATCGGGCAAGTGCCGTTCGCGCGCCCCGGAAAGTGTGCGCGAGAGCACGCTCGCCCTCTGCCCTCAAGAGTGGATAGCGGGAAGCTTCGCTCAGATAGACGCGAAGATCGTCGATTTCTCGCGTCGCGACGCGAGCGCCAGCCACTCCGGAGCCTTCGTCGCGGGTACCGATCTCTGGCATCATGCTAGTGACGATAGATGAATGCAACGCCGTCTGAGAACCGGGTGAATCCCTGGTCGGAGTTGGGAAGTTCCCTAGGAGGCCTGGCGTCCCATCACCGGCGCGCGGAAACGCCCACCGGTGGACGAAATAACTCAGCTCGTTCCGCTACGATCGCAGCGAAACGGGCTACAGGTCGACACAGACCCTTGGCCTGGATCGTGAAAGAGGAGAAAGAATGAGGACTATCTTCTGGCTCGGAGCCGCGTTGTCGATTGCTTCCGCCTCCGGAGCGCAAACGGGAGCTATCGAGAGTCCTGAGCAGCGAATCGCGATGGTGCGTGACCAAATCGAAGCCCGGGGTGTTTCGGATCCGAGGGTGCTGGATGCGATGCGCACGGTGCCCCGTCACCTCTTCGTCCCAGAAGCACTGCGGGATGTGGCCTATAGCGACTATCCGCTCCCTATCGGATACGCTCAGACGATTTCCCAACCTTTTATCGTCGCCATCATGACGGAGCTACTCGAGCCTCAGCCGGAGCACAAGGTCCTCGAGATTGGGACGGGCTCAGGCTATCAGGCCGCCGTCCTGTCACGCCTCGTCGAGCACGTGTACACCATCGAGATTGTCGCGCCGTTGGCCGAAAGGGCGAAGGAGGCGCTCCAGCAAGGCGGGTATGACAACGTGACGGTCATCGCCGGCGATGGCTACCGCGGATATCCGGTTCAAGCTCCGTTCGACGGCATCATTGTGACTGCGGCCCCCGAGGAAGTTCCGCAACCACTGCTCGACCAGCTGCGCGTGGGCGGCAAGCTCGTCATTCCCGTGGGAGACCAGCACCAGGAGCTCGAGGTCATCGAGCGTACGGAAAGTGGGTTCGAGACCCAGACCATTTTTGCGGTACGGTTTGTTCCGATGACGGGTGAGGTGGAAAAGAAACCGCCGCGATGACGCACGCGATCCCAACGAATTTGGGTGTCGTGCTTTGACGAGGACGCTCGATGTGCGTCCGCGCTGTCTTTCGTGCTCAACTCACTCCCGGGCCAAACGGTAGGCGGCTCGGAGTAGTGAGCGAATCGCGGTCTTTGGAATCTTTTCGGACGCGAACAGTTTAATGTGACGGCCTCGTTCCCCCTGGCCTTCGAGCAGGCCCTTCGGATCGGCAAGCCGGGCGCCGTGAACGAAGCCGAGGTTGGCATGATCGCGTCCCGCGTAGAGATAGCAAAAGGGGCTACCCTCCTGTCGGAAGTACGCCGGCACGCCCCACTTGAGTCGTTCCTCTGCGCGTGGAAGGGTCGAGCGCATGAGCGCTCGCAACGCCACCAGAATCTCGAGGACCTCTCCCGTCTGCGCGTCTACGTATTCATCGACAGTGCTGGGCGTTTTCGACTTCGGTCGTCGTTTCTTCAATCGAGTGGTTTTGGATTTCTCGGGGCTCACTCGGCCCGGCCTCGTGCGTACGCGGGACGCGCGTGTGAGATCGGCAAGCGGACGATCGTTTTGAGTTTGTCCGGCGAGACGCGCCCTGGGTCACTGATATAGACGTCGTGGCCTGGCCCACGAACGCGATAGCCGAGTCGCTCCGCCTCGCCCGATACCATCTTGTAGGCGTGACCGATCTCCTCGTAGGGTCCGACGTGCATCACCTGAAGCGCCTTGCCCTCTTTCCAGGATCGACGCGACACGGCGGACACATCGATTCCTTTGCGTTGCGCGACGGTTTTCTTCGCGTGTCTCACGTGGGCTCCGGTCGCCGCTTCAGGAATGCGGATCAGGAGACGCCATTGCCACTGGTCTTGGGGCGTGGTTTCCGGACCCTCGACATCCCAGAGACACTCCAGTTTCGGGACCTTGAAGTCCGTGACGCCCTCCGCCTTTAGCTCGAACTTCATGGTGTAGGCGACCGCGTACAAGGATTCAATGGCGTGTACGTACGCTTCGCCGCCGGGCTCTCCCCTGGCCAGCCACACTCAGGTACACGCCGCGCCCGGCATCCACCTCCTCGACCTTCTTCTTGGCTGTGTAGAGCTCTTTGAGCTCCTTGCCGAAGTCGATTGTCTTTATGCTATGCATGGACGTCACGATATACCTCCTCAATTACGAAATTTAGCTCCTGGGGCCAGCGGCACGGAACTAGGTGGATCCCGGGTGCTGGCAGAAAAAGTCCCTTGGACGTCGTTCGCCCGACGCGCGATCGGGAAGGGGAACGGCTCGCGTCCTATGAGGCGCGGCCGAGTGTCCAAGGAGCCTAGGTCGATCCGCGTCGCCGGGTTGCGAATCTGACAAACTCCGAGCCAACCACGATGGCAAGCGCGACCAACGCCTGAGAGGCGCCGACCGGCAGGCCGTAGACGAAGGCGAATGCGTAGCCGATGGACCCGGATGCGGCTCCGAGCGCGGCAGCGACGGCGAGCGCCATCGGCACGTGGATTGACACGCGCAGCGCCGCCATTGCCGGGAGGACGCTGAAGGCGAATACCGGCAGTGCTCCGAGTATCTGCGTGAAAAGCGAGATGGCGAGCGCGATGGAAAGCAGCAACATCACTTCCAGCAATCGAACCGGGAGCCCACGTACGAAAGCGGCCTCGGGGTCCACGCTAACCTGTAAAAAGCCCCGCCTCCACCAGACATGGAGTCCGAGGATTCCGATCGAACCGATGGCTACCGTGAGTAGATCGTTTGGGAGGACTGCGACAGCCGACCCGAAAAGTATCGCCTGTATCTCCTGATTGCCTGATCCGATTCGCGTGGCAAGTGCCAGCGTGCCGGCGGCGCCAAAAAGAAATGCGAAGCCGAGCCAGCTATCCCGCCTCGCCGCGGTCGCGTCGCGACCCCATGACAACAACGTTGCCGTCGCCAACGTCACGATGAGCGACGCAAAGCGGGGCGACGTCAGCATCATGGTGGCCCCCCAGTTCGCCTCGGTGAACAGAGCCAGGGCAACGCCGAAGCTCGCGCACTGTGAGAGCGCAGCTGATAGGAACACCATGCGACGCAGGACGACGTAGACGCCCAGCAAGCCGAGCACGGCGCCCACGAGGCTTCCCGCGATAATGGGGTCGCGGAACAGCTCCCATGCTTCGAAGAACGCATCGAAGCCGGCGTCTTGCATCTTATTCGCCGCTCCCACGTCGACTGGCAAGCCCGTCGGGGTGCCCGCCGAGAGGTCCGTGTCGGCTCAGAAGCTCAGGCGCTTTGACGACGTCTTCGAAACTGCCGGTAAGCACCGCGCCGCCATCCCTGTCGACAAAGATTGCGTGGGTAGCCCGTCCTGCGAAAACGTGCGTGCGGTGGCTGACGACGACCAGGGTGACGCCCTGCTCTCGCCGTAGCTCATCGAGCGTTTCGAAGATGGCGTGTTCGGTCACAGAGTCCACCGCGTTGGTGGGCTCGTCCAGAATGAGAACGTTGGGACTCGAGACCAGGGCGCGCGCGAGCCGCACCCGCCCCTTCTGACCCTCGCTGAGACTCGAGACCTGCTGCCCCATCAGGTGGCCGCATCTCGCTTCCTCCACGGCTTGCTCCACCGCTCGGCGATCACCATGACGAAAGCGCAGGAAGGACCAGTCTCGATCAAACCCCGCGCGAACGAAATCTTCGATGCGGTTCGGGACACTCGCGTCGAACTCGCTCCTCTGCGCGACGTAGCTGACACGCGACTCCGGGCCCCATTCGAGCGAGCCGGCTACCGGGACCAGCAGTCCCAGGAGCGTTCGCAGAAACGTCGTCTTGCCGCTTCCGTTGACGCCGACGATCGCCCAGAACTCTCCTCGACGTACCGTCACGTCGATTGGCGGGAGAATCCCTCGTCGTTCATAACCGACGACGAGGCCGGTTGTCGTCAGCAAGGCGCTTGGTTTTGCGGCTGAGCTCAAGGCAATTCCTCAGTCGCTCCCCGATCTCGCCCGCTGGAACGAGGCCAGAAGCAGGTCGAGGTTGTAGTCGAACAGCTCGAAGTAGTCGTCGACGTCCTCCGCTCCGTGTACGGACGTCGCCAACGTGATGACTTCGGCATTCGCTTTTTCAGCCACGAACCGGGATGGGTTGTCGTTGTGGTAAACGGTGTGGATGAGTGTGCCAATCTGCGCTTGCCGCATCAAGCTGATGACGCGGACGAGATCGCGCGGCGTGGGGGGAATGCCTGGCTTGGGCTCGATGAAGCCCGCAATTTCGATGCCGAACCGCCGTTCGAAGTAGGGCCAGGCGTTGTGGTACGCAATGACTCGACGGCCTCGATACGGAGCCGTTTTCGCGAGCCAACGCTCGAGAGCCGTATCGAGTTCCGATTCGAAAAGCGAGAGGTTCTCCGCAAATACCTGGGCCCACTCCGGCCGGAGCTCGGAGAAGACACGCGCGATGTGCGCGGCAATGATCTTTCCATTGACTGGGTCGAGCCAATAGTGGGGGTTGCCGAAAACATGGATATCTCCCTCCGCGCGGGAGAGCGGGCGAGTCGGGCGCTGGAGTAGCTCGATGCCTTCGGATGCATCGATCCACCCGGCGCCTCCACGTTGGACCCGGGCGTTTCTGGACTGGTTGAGCAATGGGGGCAACCAGCCGACCTCCAAATCGAGTCCCACCTGGATGAGAACGTCCGCCTGGTTGAGCTTGACCACGAAACTGGGCTTGGGATCGACGTAGTGCGGATCCTGATAGCCGACGGCAATGCTAGTCGCTTCGATGTGCTCGCCCCCGACCTGGCGTGCCAGGTCGACGAAGTCCGGGATCGTGCCGACCACCTTCAGCGGTTGCTGCGCGAGCGCCGGCGACGCGATGGCGGCAACGAGGAGTAGCGTTCTTAGTATCCGAGTCGTCATCAGAACCGGTGTGCTCCGTGCGTTCCGATCAAGTAGTACCACTGGAGGAACAGCTGATGGGAGCTGGGTCCCTCGCGAAGATCCGAATATCGGTACTGCAAGCGAAACCTCTGAAACTCCGAAGGAAAAAACTCCACGAAAGACGACAAAGAGCGGCGCTCCGAGTCGGCATACGCAGGCTCCTGGCTTCGATCCACGCGGGCTCCCACGTACCAGCGGCGCGTCAGTTGATAGCGGGCGAAGCTGTAGAATCCCCACGTGTCCACCGAGCCGTCCAGCGTATCTCGTCGGCTTCTCATGAGCTCGGTTTGCCACACGAACGAGCGATACGCACCTCGTCGCAGGGGCCGCCACTGATAGGTGGCATCCATGCCGAAGAGCTGACTGCGGAATCTGTTCTCCCTCACCACGTCATTCACACCATTCGCATAGCTTACGCCGATATCGAGGTTGTTTCGTGGATTCAAATCGTAATATGACCTGAACCGCAAGTTGTAGAGCAAATCCTCAACCGAGCCGCCGCCGAAGCTTTCTTGATTGGCTCCCTGCAAGACGTCGAGCTCCAGCTCCATGAACGTGTCCCAGGGATTCGGGATCAGCCGCGCGAGCGTCACTCCTGCCTCGGAGAGCCCTTCGTCCCCAAAGTAGGCGCGGATCACATCGGGCCGGTCCACCGTGAACGTCTCGGGGCGGTGGTCGACATTCTCTCGACCGAACGGTACGCGGACTTTGCCGAGTCGGACCAGCAGATCCGCGGGCAGCGTCAAGAAGGTGATGAATCCCTCCTCGAGGCCGACGTCCTCGAGACTGGGCACGCTCACATAGAAGTCGGCGCGAGCGAACGGGTCGATAACGGATTGAAACGCGATCTCGACTTCGCGCACATCGAGGGGCGGAGGAGCAAACGGCTTGGGAGTGTTCCAGCTCGCGGCGCCGAGAAAATCGCCAATCACGCTGATCCGTGGGTTCAGGGTGGACGCTGCCGCCGGCGGTGGCGTCGCGTTCTGCTCGGCAGGCGCCGTGGGAGAGAGCGTTGCCGTCGCTTCCTCGAGAAGCTCCTCGAGATCGAGCGGCGCGTCATTCTCGTCAGGCTCGTCGAGCGGCTCCGGAGACGTTTCTAGTTGCGCGAGTCGCGACTCGATATCCTCGAGGCGATCGTCCACTTGTTCGCGAATCTCTCGAAGCTCCCGTCGAAGCTCGAGAAGCAGCTCTCGGGTTGGGTCGGTCTCTACTTGGGCGAGCAACGGCGAGCAGAGAACAAGGCCGACCACCACGGCGGTGGCAAAACAGCGCGAACTACGTGATGTTGCCGTGCTCATAACCGCGTCAGCGCCTTCGTCCACTCCACAAAGGACGTCCGTCTTCATCCCGAGGGACGATGCGCTCGTCTCCGCGGTGCGGCTGCTTGGCGAGAAGGACGAAAGTCCCACGGATCGCGAGCTTGGTGCACAGTTGCATGGATACCTCCGGCGCTCGGCGCTACGTAGTGCTAATGACGTGCCAGGGGGGCTCATGTCGCGTAAGTTCCGCTGCTGCTGAAGATGGCCAGCATGAAGTTTCGGGCTGTTTTCGCGATTGCGTGCTAACACCCAGCTCGTACAACCCGCCCCGCGAAATCACCCAACGCGCTGCCCACGATGCTCCAATTTCGCTGGAGCCCAAGTAGCCTGCCGTGTGAGCACGTGGTACGGACGTTGCAAGATGTAGTTCTCGAGGCGAGGTCAGGCATGAACGAGGTCCAGTCAACCGAACGGCGAGTTCTCATCCTGGGAGCGGCGGGGCGTGACTTCCACGATTTCAACACGTGTTTCCGCGATGACCCGCGGGTTCGCGTCGTTGGTTTCACGGCGGCTCAGATCCCCCACATCGAGCACCGACGCTACCCGCCGTCACTCAGCGGTCCGCGTTATCCGGACGGGATCGCCATCGACTCCGAGGACGATCTCGAAACGATCATCGACGAGCGAGGCGTTCAACAATGCGTACTCTCGTACAGCGATCTGAAACACGAGGACGTGATGACGATCGCGAGCCGCGTTGTGGCAGCGGGAGCGGACTTCCTCTTACTCGGACCCGATCGCACGATGCTGCGCTCGAGCCGGCCCGTCATCGCGGTCTGTGCGGTGCGCACCGGCTGCGGCAAGAGCCAGACCTGCCGTTATGTCGCCGAGATCTTGCGCCGGGCGGACCTGCGGGTCGCGGTGATTCGGCATCCCATGCCCTACGGCGATCTGGACCGGATGCGGGTCCAGCGTTTTGCCACGATGGAGGATCTGGACGCGGAGGGCGACAACATCACGATCGAAGAACGCGAGGAGTACGAACCGCACGTTGCCGAAGGCACCGTCGTCTATGCCGGCGTGGACTACGGTGAGATCCTCGCCCAGGCGGAGCGTGAGGCCGACGTCATTGTCTGGGACGGAGGCAACAACGATCTTCCGTTCTACGAACCGTCCCTGTGGATCACGTTGGCCGATCCTCTTCGTGCGGGTCACGAGCTCGGCTACCATCCAGGAGAGGCCAACTTCCGCTCCGCGGATGTCATCCTCATCAACAAGGCCGACCACGCTCCCGAGGGCGCGCTCGAGTCGATCAGTGCGAATGCTGCCGCGGTCAATCCCCACGCGAGGGTTTTCACTGCGCGCTCTCGAGTCACTGCCGAGCATCCGGAGCTCATCGAAGGCAAGCGCGTGCTCCTCATCGAGGACGGACCGACGCTGACGCATGGAGGCATGCCCTACGGCGCGGGTAAAGTCGCGGCGGATCAATACAACGCCGCCGAGATCGTCGACCCACGTCCTCATGCCGTGGGATCGTTGAAAGAGGTCTACACGCGTTTTCCTCATCTGAAACGAGAGGTTCCGGCGATGGGTTACTACCCGGAGCAAATCGAAGAGCTCGAAAGAACGATCGCCGCCGTCGATTGTGACACGGTCGTCATCGCGACACCCATCGATTTGCGTCACTTGATCGAGATCCGGCAAGCCGCAACGCGAGTCCGGTACGATCTGGAGGATCTGGCGGGACCAACGCTCGCTGATGAGATCGAGGCATTCATCGCGGCATTGAAGAAACGGTGATCATGGTGAGCATGAAGCAACGATCGTTTTTGACGTTGAAGGACTTCAGCGGGGAGGAGATCCGTTTCCTCATAAGCCTCGCCGCGGACTTGAAAGCAGCCAAACGTGGCGGCTACGAACAAAAGCGCCTCAAAGGAAGAAACCTCGCGTTGATTTTCGAAAAAGCATCGACGCGTACTCGGAGCGGTTTCGAAGTGGCGGCGTTCGACCAGGGCGCTCACGTGAGCTATATCGGCCCCCATGACTCACAGCTCGGCCACAAGGAGACCGTGAAAGACACCGCGCGGGTGCTCGGCCGGATGTACGACGGCATCGAGTTTCGAGGATTCGGGCACGACGAGGTGGAGCAGCTCGCGGCACACGCTGGGGTTCCTGTTTGGAACGGACTGACGGACCAATACCATCCGACGCAGGTCATTGCCGACTTTTTGACGATGCGGGAGTACACGCACAAGCATCTCTCCGATATTCAGTTGTGTTTCTTGGGTGATGCGGGGAACAACGTCGCTCACTCTCTCATGGTGGGCGCCGCGAAAGTCGGGATGGGGATTCGCTTGGCCGCGCCCCAATCGTGCTGGCCGGACCCGAAGGAGCTTGCCTACTGCGCCGCCGTGGCAGAGGCGACCGGGGGGACGATCTCGGTAACGGAGAAGCTCGAAGAGGCGCTGTGCGGCTGCGACTTCGTGTACACGGACGTCTGGGTATCGATGGGTGAGCCGGATGCCGTTTGGGAGGAGCGCCTACGCGTTTTGAAGCCGTATCGCGTGAACCGGCAAGCCATGGAGATGACCGAAAACCGCCACGCCAAGTTCATGCACTGTCTGCCCGCGTTCCACAACAACGAGACCGAAGTGGGTCGGCGCATTCACGAGAAGTTCGGCCTCTCCGAGATGGAGGTGAGCGACAAGGTGTTCGAGTCCGAAGCTTCAGTTGTCTTCGATCAAGCGGAGAACCGGATGCACACGATCAAAGCGCTCCTGGTCGCTACCCTTGGGCAATGACCCGACGACGAGACCTCAAGGGAGACGATGATGCGCGTCGTGGTGGCCCTCGGCGGCAATGCTTTGTTGAAACGTGGCGAGTCCATGACCGCGGCCAATCAGAGGCGCAACGTGGCGGTCGCGGCTAGGGCGCTGGCTCCGCTCGCGAGGCGGCACACGTTGGTGATCTCGCATGGGAACGGCCCGCAAGTGGGTCTGTTAGCGCTGCAGGCCGAGGCCTATGTACCCGTCGAGCCTTACCCTCTGGATATGCTCGGTGCTGAGAGTGAAGGCATGATCGGCTACCTCATCGAGCAAGAGCTCGGCAGTTTGATCCCCGAGCGCGCTCTCGCTACGGTTCTCACCATGGTGGAGGTGGATGCGGACGATCCGGCGTTCGACAATCCCACCAAACCCATCGGTCCCATCTACGACGATGCAGAAGCCGGTCGCATCCGCGCCGAAGATCGATGGACGCTCGCACCCGATGGCGAGTTCTGGCGCCGCGTGGTCGCGTCGCCCGTCCCCCGGCGCGTCCTCGAGATTCAGGCCATCCGGTGGCTGATGGAGAGAGGGGTCACGGTCGTTTGCGCGGGTGGCGGGGGTATCCCGACGATTCGCGGAGAGGATGGACGGCTCGAAGGTGTCGAGGCCGTCATCGATAAAGACCGAGCGAGCGCTCTGCTCGCGTCGGAGTTGAGCGCCGAGGTGTTGATCCTGGCCACCGACGTCGACGCAGTGTACGCAGGCTGGCGGGAACCGGACGCGCGACCCTTGCGCCGCATCACTGCAGCGGAGCTGGCGGGCTTGAGCTTTGATCCGGGCTCGATGGGGCCCAAGGTGGAAGCCGCATGTGGATTCGTGACGGTGGATGGTGCTCGCCGGGCCGCGATCGGCGCGCTCGCCGACATCGAAGGCATGTTGGAGGGCAGTGCCGGTACCCAAATCACGGCGAGCTCCCATCCGAGCGAAGCGGCCGGCGCACTCGGCGAGACAGAAGAGTGAGTGCGCATTGATGCACTAGCAGGGCTGCAGAATAAGTGCGGTTGCAGCCTGCGCGAGCGGAGCGAGCCCGGCCCGAAGGGCCGATGACGGAAAGCCGAGCGAAGAGCGAGGCGGCCGGCGTACGAACGGAGAGTGAGTGCGCATTGATGCACTAGGGATGTTTCTCCGGTGAGCTAGGGCTTGTTCTAGTACCGGTTTGCGTCGCGCCAAAGTAGCTTGGGTCGGGACGAAAGGGCGT
>CAMYKY010000045.1 GCA_947259165.1 uncultured Acidobacteriota bacterium
GAACAGCTCCACTTCGTCGATGGCCTGAAGTGGTAGAGCACTCAATCCGAAACTTGCCGTCAACGGGTGCGGCAAATCGGCGAGAGCTCCACGCCGAAACTGCTTGTCGATACTCTTGCAGAGACTCCCCGCCACCTGCTGCCCGTCGCTCGGGTCCGTGCGGTGCAGCAGCGCCGCAAACTCATCGCCTCCAAAGCGCGCCACGAGGTCACTCGAACGGAGCCGTTTTTGCAAAACGTGGCCCACTTCGCGCAAGACTTCGTTTCCTGCCCGATGCCCGAGCGTGTCGTTGACGAGCTTGAAGCCGTCGAGATCCACGAGGAGCAAACACAAAGAGGTGTCATAGCGCTGGGCGCGCGCTACCTCCGTCTTGATCTCACTTTCGAAATAGGCGTAGTTGTGCAGCCCGGTGAGATGGTCGAAGTACGCCATGAGCTCCGTCTGCCGGAGTGCCTCGCGCTCCATGACCAAGGGCTCAACGAGGAGGTCGGTCTCGTTGAGAAAGTAATCGAACGCTGCGGTGCGCAGGTCGACCTTTTTGCCCTTCTTGGCGGGGAACCGCGCGTGGTGCAATAGAAGCCTTTGCCAATGGTATTCGACGTCTCGCGGCTCCAAGTTCAGCCGAAAGAAGCGAAAGATACGGTCTCGCTCGAGCGCGTGCCGCGTGACGTCGTCAGCAACGAGACCGTCAGACGCTACAGCAACATCGCTGAGCTGCTGATGTTTCAACACAGCTACCTCCGTGCCAGAGGAATTACGCGCGGGCCGTGGGGGGTCCGACGCATCAGAGCTTACATTATCAGTAATTACAATTATGATACCCGACAATCGTCGAGTCGACAACCGCCAGTCGGGCGACTTGTCAGGCAACTCGAGATTTTCTATCATTTGGCCCAGATGCTCTCGGTGACGTGGCTCCTGCTAGCCGTGCTCGAAACCACACCGCAGGTCGAGACCCCAGCGACCGCGCGCGAGGACGCCGCCACACTGATCCGACGCGTCATCGAAGCCCAAGAAGACCAACAACGGGCGCAGCGGGCTTTTACCTTTCGAGAGCGCACCGTGACTCGGAAACTCCGAGGGGACGGATCCGTGAGTGGAACCGAAAGCGTGAGCTTTTGGGTCACACCGAGCTCCGACGGTGATGAGTATCGCCGCCTGGTCGCGAAAAACGGCAAGCCGTTGTCCGCTCGCGACGAGGCCAAGGAGAGCCGCAAGCTCGAAAAGCACATCAAAGAGCAACTCCGCATGACACCCGGACAACGGGAAAAAGAGACGCAGGACAAACTTGCCAAGCGAGTGGAGCGCTATCAGACCCGGCTCGAAGAGGCACTCGAGGTCTACCAATTCGAACCCCTGTCGGATGAGATTCTCGACGATCAGCCCCTTCGAGTGTTCCGGTTCACGCCGACGGCCGGATATGAGGGCCACTCGACGGCGACAAAAATCCTTGCGCGGATGGAAGGCACGATCTGGATCGACCCGACGCGAGACCAACTCGCGAAGCTCTCAGTGGCGTTCACCCAGGACTTGACGTTTCTCGGCGGTGTTTTCGGGCGGGTCTCCAAGGGCACGCGCGCGATGCTCGTGGGGTCGTTGCACGAGAATTGGTGGCTTCTCGATGATGTGGAGGTGGAGCTAAACGCCCGGCTGTACTTTTTCAAACGCTACCGTCAGGACATCACCATCAATTACGAGGACTATCGGAAGTTCGAGGTGGATACTCGAGAGGAGGTTTCCGCACCGGCAACGGGTTCTCAGCGGTGATCCGTACGGTCGGTTGGAAGCGGTAGCGCCGGCCCACCAGAATGGGAACAGGAACCAGAACCAGAACCAGAACCAGAACCAGAACGGGAACGGGAACGGGAACAGGAACGGAACGGCACACACGCGGGTGTGAGATAATCCCGCTCCGTGGCGGCGAAGCGCATCGAGGTTATCGGAGTCGCAGGACTACCCGAGGTCACACCCAGCGACGACTTGACGACACTTTTTGTCGACGCTTGCGGTCGAGAAAATCTGACTCTCGTCGATGGGGACGTCGTTGTTTTCACCCAGAAGGTGGTTTCCAAAGCGGAGGGATGTATCGTCCCTTTGACCGATATTGAACCGTCGAGCCTAGCGGCCGGATTCGCTGGGCGGGAAGACGCCAAAGCTGGAAAAGACCCGAGACTCGTGGAGCTCGCACTGCGAGAGTCTCATCGCATCGTGAGAATGGATCACGGCGTTCTAATCACCGAAACCCGCCATGGTTTCGTGTGCGCCAACTCGGGCGTCGACGCATCCAACGTCGGGGTCGTCGATGCAGCGACGACGCTGCCGAGCGAGCCGGACCGATCGGCGGAGCGTCTGTGCACCGCGATCAGTGAAAGGACTGGCAAGCGAGTTGCAGTCATCATCTCGGACACATTCGGCCGCCCTTGGCGCGAAGGCGTCGTCAATGTGGCTATCGGCATCGCCGGCATGAGCGCACTGCGTGATTATCGGGGACAAAACGATGCGGAGGGTCGCTCGCTCGCATCGACAGTGATCGCGGTCGCCGACGAGCTCGCGGCCGCGGCGGAGCTCGTCATGGGCAAACTCGACCGTATCCCGGTGGCAATCGTCAGAGGGTTCGCGTTCGCTCCTGGCGGCGGCGGCGCGGCTGAGCTCGTCCGGGACGCTGCGCACGACCTGTTTCGTTGAGGAGACGATATCCATGACACTTGCAATATTGGGTGGAACCGGCAAGGAAGGCCAGGGCCTTGCTCTACGTTGGGCGCGCGCAGGCCGGGAGATCCTCCTGGGGTCGCGCGAAGCCACGAAGGGAGAGGAGATCGCCGCGACGCTGAACGAAGAGCTGGGCACGGCCCGGATTCGCGGAACCAGCAACCGCGACGCCGCCGACGAAGCGGAGCTAGTGGTATCGACTCTACCGGACAGCGGGCACATCGAGACACTCACTGGTCTGAAGGAAGAGCTCGTGGGAAAGTTGCTCATCGTGGCGACCATTGCTTGGCCCCCGGGACCGACGAGCAAGTCGTCGGCCGCCGAGGACGCGCAGGAAGCTCTCGGGGATACAGTCCGCGTGGTGGCGGCGTTTCAAACCGTCTCTGCGGGTACCCTCAGAAAAAGAGAATCCGAACCGGAGGACGTGCTCATCTGTGGCGATGACGCGCAAGCGCGGGAGCAAACACGCGCCGTCATCGAAGAGATTGGGCTGCGCGGAGTCATCGCGGGCCGTCTCGCTCAAGCAAGGGTCGCGGAAGCGATCACCGGAGCCCTGTTGAAAATCAATAAGCATTACGGCGTCAAGTCCACCGGAATTCGGATCACCGGGATCGAGACGTCCTAGAAATTCATGAACGAAACGCAGCACGATCCGGGCGCGACACCGCGTCACTGGTGGAGAGCCTTGTTACCGCCGATCGTCACCGGCACGATCTTCGTGATGATTTTCAGGAAGATCCCGTTCGAGGCATTCGTCGAGGCGCTGGCTCAGGCGAACTTCACCACGTTTTTCCTGGCGCTTCTGCCTTTTTCGTTTGTGTATTTCGCTCTCGATACCGTCGTTCTCTTGTACGTCGTTCGGTGGTTTCACGGCAAAGTTTCGCTTCGCGACTTGCTGCCCGTGCGCGCGGTCGATTACTTGCTCTCCATCTTGAACCATCGACTCTCACAAGGGGCGATGGTCGTCTACCTCGCACGCCGGGTTTCCACGAGCTTGCTCGAGATCGCGAGCACGATTCTTCTTCTCGACTGGATGCAGAAGACGCACCTGATTTTGTGGGCGAGCGTCGGTATGTTGCTGGTGTCGGAGCAACTACCCCCGGCGTTGCTACTCGCACCCGTCACCGTGGTCCTGGTTTGGTCCGTATTCCTCGGATACGTCCATGGAGGCTTCGCGTTCGTCGGACGGTTCTTGAAGGCTCCCAATTGGCGGCTTCTACGCACGTTCCGGCTCGCGCGCCCTGAGCACTACCTCGGCGTGCTGGCATTGAAGGCGCCGCTACTGCTGCTCGCGGTCGTCGCGCACGGCTACGCCATCCGTAGCTTCGGCTTCGAGATTCCGTTCACACGCCTACTCGCGACACTTCCGATCATCTTCATCGTCGGCGCGCTTCCGATCAACGTCGCCCGCCTGGGAACAACCCCACTAGCATGGATCTATTTTCACGGGGACGTGGTCCCCGCACCCCAGCTTCTCGCCTACAGCCTGGCGGCGCACTTGACGTTCATGATCGCCAACGCTGCAATTGGGATTGGGTACCTGCCTCGGGCGTACCGGGAGCTTTTCGGAGCGGAGCTTAGCAGTGGCAGTTGGCGCGTTCTCAGGGGCGAGCGGTTCTCTCCCCTGCAGACCCCGCCGCCGAAGCTGGGAGATTCGATCGTGTCGTCGCCAGAGCTCCCTTCAAGGCCTCGAGAACTGCCTTCTGAATGAACGCTCGCTCCATCACGTTTTCCGTCATGAATACGAGCCCGAGCCCGGCCGGGATTACTCGAGTCTTGCCCGCGACCTCTTCGGTACGGCGGGCAACGACCGCCTTCAGAGGTAACGACCTCTCCTCCCCTGGAATCTGAAGTTCGATTTCGACTGGGGTGTTCCTGTCGAGGACGAGATCGGTCGCCATGAACGCGCCCGCGTTGTTCAAGTCGATGATCTGGCCTTGAGTCTGCGCGCCATCGACAACGAGGCGAGCCTCCATGACATGCTCTACGGGGATCCGACGGTGTTTGCGGCGCTCGGCCATGCGTTCTCCTCACCCTGAGTGCGTCCCGTGGGGGGAACGGACACGACCCTGCGGAGTACCATTGCAAACCGCGTTCCCAACAGACGGCGAAGTCCTTGTTGGCACAAGGTTCTTACTATCAAGAGCTTAGCTAAAAGAGTTCGAACTTGCCTGTAGGGAGCCACCCACAGGGGTGGGTGCAATCGTCGCCGGGTCGTGTTGTCGCGGTCTCCTTCATCCCCGTTCCCGTTCCCGATTGATGATGGCTCGGCTTCGTACGAGATTGACCGCGTACGGGCGCGGGCTCGCGGCGGTCAGGAACGGGAGCGTTCTAGAGTCTTCCCAGCTTGACGAGCACTTCGCGGGGGCGCTCGTGGCGGAACAGGTTGAGCTGGCCTTGGCTGGTGGTAAGGCCAGTCGCAGTCAGGGCGAGGCCGGTCACGGGGCGCTCTCGGCTTGGAGACATCTCCAGGAGACGGTGAGCAGCACGCTCGAGCGCCCGGGGGTCGGCAACAGGTCTGGGCAATAGCGTGTAGCGCTCGCGCGCGACGCGATCGTCGAACACGAGACGAAGCTCGAGCCCGCGAGCTTGGCGCTCGCATCGAGCGAGCCTTCGGGCAAGGCGCTGAGACAGAATCGACACGGCACGCGACAAACGGCTGCCCCCGGTTCGATCCGCGGCGCGGTCCAGTCCGCGGACTAGACCCATGAGCTTCGACGTTTGCGAGCCGAGGATGGCGCGCGCATCATCCGACTCGAGCGCTGACATTTCCCCCAAGGTTCGAACGCCTCGCGCTCTGAGTGTCGCGAGCTGGACGGGAGTCAGCTCGTCGAGCTCCTCGAGAGGAAGACTCGCAATCAAATCGTCCTCGTAGCCGGAAAGCCACAGTAATACGCCGCGCGGACGCGCGAGTCTCGAACAGATTCGGGCCGCAAAGCGAGTTCCGGCAATCCCAACGGAGCAGTCGAGCCCGAGCTCCGTGCGCACCGAATCCCTGAGCGTTCCTGCCCAGTCTATCGGCTGGCCGTGCTCGCCCCAGGGAGTTTCAGCGCTGAGGACGGCTTCATCCGCCGAAGGGCGAGACCATCCCGCGGCATGCCTCGTTAGCGTGTGGTCGAGCCGATCCGTCCATGACACCATCTCATCGAGCCCGCGGCTTCCAAGCACGTCGAAGAATCGCTCGATCGTCACATGGACCACAGCCTTCGCCGCCATTGTCATCGTGCTAGCTCAGCGCTTCAAAACCCCGTCTGCAGCGGCTAATGGACCTTGCCGCCCATTTTGCCCTTAGCCCAGCCGACGTTCGAGTAGGCATCCTGATAAATGCGCCAGTTCTCCTGGAGCGCGGCCCCCAAGGCCGGAATGAGCTGCGCGGGTATCACGACTTTGACTCTGACCGGGGCGGAGACAGTTTGTGTCGCTCCCTCTGGCGACTCTTCGATGTCTTTTTCACTCAGCGGTCTCATTTGGCAAAAAGTCAGGGTGAAATCGAACGGAGTGTGGTTCACCGCGCAAAAGTTCGCGTAGACGCTCTCGGCTGGCTCTTTGTCGTCATCCTCGAGCGGCACCACAGTGAAGTTGATGGATTTCTTCGCAGTCATTGATTCTCCATTTTTTAGTACTTTCGCATCACCCCGACGACGACGCCCTGGATTGCGATCTCGTCATCCTGGACGAGGATGGGCTTCATGGTCGGGTGAGCCGGTTGTAGTCGAATTTGAGACTTTTCACGGTAGAACTTCTTCAATGTCGCGTTCTCGCCATTCAACAAGGCCACCACCATCTCCCCGTTTTTGGGATCGGTGCGGTTTTCGACGATGACGTAGTCCCCGTCGCGCACTTGCTCGTCGATCATCGACTCCCCGCGAACCTTCAACACGTACACCTCACGGCGGCCGATCATATCCTCGGGAACGGCGACCAATTCGTTACCGCGAACGGCTTCGATGGGCTCCCCAGCGGCGATGAGTCCCGCGAGCGCAACATCGCGGGCCTCGGGTTTGGCCTGTGGCGGAACGACCTCGATCGCGCGAGCGCGGTTCCAGTGGCGCTTGATCAGCCCTTTTTCCTCGAGGTTCACGAGGTGTTTGTGGATCGTCGATATGGAGTGCAGACCAAAATGCCGGCTGATTTCGTCCAGGCTGGGAGCGTAGCCGTTCTTTCGAATGGATTCCTCGATGAAGTTCATAATTTGTTTCTGTCGCTTCGTCAGTATCATCCCAAAGACTTCTCCAAACTTTCGCCTATTCTGACTCGAAGCGAGGAGAAGATCAAGTGTAGGTTAGATGATGTGGACGACAACCCGCCGCGGACCGCCTCGATGACGATGCTCCCAAAGGTAAACGCCCTGCCAAGTTCCGAGCGCTAAACGCCCCGAACTCACCGGGATACCAAGACTCGTCGCTGTAATCGCGCTCTTGATGTGCGCCGGCATGTCATCCGGTCCCTCCGCCGTGTGCGTGTAGAGCGGATCCCCCTCGGGAACAATCCGCATCAACCACGTCTCCAGGTCACGCCGAGCCGACGGGTCAGCGTTCTCTTGAATCACGAGACTGGCCGAAGTGTGTTGGACGAACACCGTGCACAGGCCTTCTTTGACGCTGGCCGCATGAACCACAGCACCGACCTCCGAGGTGATATCGAGGAGTCCTTGTCCTGGTGTCGCGATGGTGAGCGTCTTGAGCATAGGGGGCGCCACTGATTATACGATCGCCCCTCAGACCCGTGCCCGTGCCCGTGTGCGTGCCCGTTGTGCGTTCCGTTCCCGCCGCTTGTTCAATTGGGCACGGAGCACGATGGGTGGTGCCCTAAAACAGTTTGGCCAAAAGCTCCAGCACCCCTCCCAAAGGCGTGGCGTGCTCGCGGTCGCTCGTGTAGTGCGGTATCTGATGCATCGGGTTCGCCAGCTGCTCTCGCGAGCGCACCGCTTCCACCTTTGCATCCAGCTCGTCCAGCGTCTGAGTGTGCTTGAGTCCTCCGGTCGCGACGTACGCGGCGATCTTGGCGAGCTCGTCGGAGTCGAGCCATGCGCCGTGCTCATGACACTCGTCGACGACCACGCCGCTGACCCTGGCGAAATTGAACCGGTTCATCATTTTCTGGCAGTCGGGGCACTTGATGTAGGCCACTTTTTCGGTGAGGGAAGACTTGCTCGGACCACCCGTGCGCGCGCCGTTGACTTCTTCCTGGGCCCTCGCAGCCTGTTGCTTCACGAGTCGTTTGAACGTCTCGTATTCGACCCACATTCCCGAGCAACTCGGGCACTCATCGACGAAATAGGCCCCGATCTTGCGATTCACGAGTTTCGGTTTCTCGCACCGCGGACACGTGAGCTTCCCCGTCTTCGCGTTCAGCTCGGTGGCGTGTATCGACTCACCGCAGGTCGAGCAGAACTGACTCGCCTTGGGGGTTCGATGAAAACAGAGCGGACAGATGAGGCTCATCCGAGCAGAGTCCGCAACTGGTGTCGCTCCGCAATACGTGCAGGCACTGCCCGCATCCGAGCGGGCGGCGCCGCACGCTTCGCAGTGATGGACGTCCGGGGTGTGCGAGCGGAGGCGCGGCACCTCCATCACGTGAGAGCAAACGCAACGAAGCTTCTGCCCCACCTGGTAGCGCGTCACGTCCCATTGCCGTTTGCACTCCTGGCACGCGATCAGTCTTCTCATGGCTGCCGTGATTCATTTCGATGATAGCAAAGGCGATTCGAGCGTGCCCGTGCGAAGCCATCGGATCAGACGATCCCATCGAAACAAACGATAGTGCGTAGCGAACTTGAGGAGAACGGCCAGTCCGATGACATCGCTAATTACGTTGTACGGATTCAAGACGTTGTAGACCCATTCGTCGATTGCCATGTCCCGATAGCCGAATCGGCCCGTGAGTGGCCACAGCGCAACCCAGGGCCGCATCCACATGCGGTCACACAGCTGGTGGAACCACAGCGACAACACGTAGACGAGAGGTTTTCGCCACAACAACAAGATGATCGACAGCAACAAGTTTACTAAGAGCGAGTGAAACCACACCCGGCCGTTGTTGATGGTCTCGCTGAATATGATTAACCCGAACGGCTTGTCGATCATGTCGGCGAGCAACGTGAGAAAGACGACCCACCGCAAGTCGGCCTGACGGTCGAGAGCGTGGCACGTCACCGTCGCCGCGGCGACGTGACCGAAGACTAGCAAGATTCGTATGCCGAAAGCTGCTAAAGCCGGAGCGTGAAACGCGTGCCATCGATTTCGAGCTCGACCTCACGTTCGCCGATGCGGACCACCAAGGCGCCCTCGATACGGTCTCCTTCGAAGACACGCTGATCGCTAATCACTGCCACGGCGTTGCCGCCGATCACTGACGTCCCTTGAAGAACCAGCTCGGGGAAACCTGCAGGAAGCGGCTCGTTGTTCTCCGATCGCGCACCCATCGAATCGGACGGTTGCCCAACGTTGAGGGCGTCCAAGAGAACTCGCTCCTGGCCGACGAGCCGGATCGGCTGCGACACGTCGTCGCGCGTGTCTTTCGGCTCCGCGGGCTCCGCGGGCTCTGCGGGCTCCGCGGCCGTCCGCTCCGCGGGATCGACCACATCAGGCGTCGGGCTCTCGGGACCCGGCTCGGGTGCACCATCGGGCTCGGGAGTGGAGTCTGGAATCTTCGCAGCCGCAGGCTTCGCGGAGCCCTCGGCCGGTGACGCCGTCTCCGGCGCTCGTTCAGTTTCTGCGACCCGAGCCGCCCGGGGCGCGAGGTGCGTTATTGCGGGCGCGGGGGTTTCGGGCTCGTCCAAATCAGGGCTTGGAGCAGTCAGGGCGACCGAAGTGTCCTCGACCGCGGGTGCCACCTCCGGTTCTCGGCCGTTGAGAAATGAAACCGCTGCAGCGGTCAGCAGCGCGGACACAATCGCCATCGCGCCCAGGGAGACCCAATTCTGCCGCCCCCCGAACCGGGAGTGTGACGCGGCAACGAGCTCGGTGCCGCCGCCCTCGGCGGCTCGTCGCTTGTCTTGTTCGATCTTCTTGAGTGCGTCGAGGATCAAGCTCATGGGTTCATGAGATACGGCATCCGGTAATCGCCGCCGAGACTGTAGAGGGCCAATCGCGTTTCGGGGCCAACACTGCCAGTTGGCTCCAAGTAGACTTGCCGTTGAAGTTTCTGAAGCGCACGCTGTAGCTCCAGCGCCTCGGAGTCCGCGTCGCCAGAAAGTAGACCCATCTTCTTCAAGCGCGCACGCGCCCATATGAGCCGGCTGGGAACGTCAGCAGATTCGAGCTTTTCAAAGTCTCGCCAAAACACCTGAGCGCGGCCGGTCCAAAACTTCTTGACGACATCGAGAGGGAGCTCGAAAAAATCGCCGGGCGCGAAATACACGATCGCGCGTTCGTCTTGGAGACCCGTGAGGGTCACGTACAAAACGCGATCCCGGGACGGATGGAAAACCTCGAGCACCGCGGGAACGTTCAATGCTTCGAGTTGCGCGAAGCTCGTTTCGAGCTCGGAGTACTGAAGCGCAGCCCGCTCTGCCAACGACGACATGTCTTCCAGGGTAGAAATTGCAGCCAAGCCGCCGCCGAGCCGAATCCCCCACCGTTCGAGCAAGACGGCGGCGGCAGCGCGGGGCGACAGCTCTTCAGAAAGCGTCACCAACCGAAGCTCGTAGTGCTCGCTCAGCTGCTCCGCGTTCATTCCAAGCGATGCACTCGGTGCGGGCGATGAAGACGCACCGGTGGTCAGACCCGACCACAATGCAGCGGGACTGAATCTCCACGGGACGGTCCCATTCGCGGCGCCCACCGTCCGAAGCGAGACGAGTACGAGCGTGCCCACGAGCGTCGCGGCGAGCGATGCCGCTATCCAGCCGAAGCGACGGTGCCAGCGCTCGTCCGACGGCACTTCGAGCTCTTTGATGGCGCGACGAACGATGCTGCCAGTAACCTCGTTCTTGTCGGCGACGAACGCCGCGAGCAAGGCTCGGTCGCAAACAAGATTGATGAGCCGCGGGATTCCTTTCGAATACCGATGAACGCCTCGCAAGGCGCCGGCGGTGAAGTCGACTTTGCCAATCCCGCCGGCCACCGCGAGCCGGTGCCGGATGTATTGCGTCAAGTCCTGCCGCGTCAGCGGGGTCAAATGGTAGCGTGCGGTGACTCGCTGAGCCAGCTGGCGGAGATCGCGCTGCGCAAGCATGTCGTTCAGCTCGGACTGGCCGATGAGCACGATTTGAATGAGCTTTTCGGTATCGGTCTCGAGGTTCGAGATCAAGCGCACCTGCTCGAGAACGTCGCGGGACAAATTTTGGGCCTCGTCGATCACGAGCACGATGTTCTTGCCTTCCGCACGCGACCTCAAAAGGAACTCGTGAAGAGAATCGATGAGACTCTTGTCGGTTTCCCCTTCGCTGGTTATACCCAAATCCTTGTTGACGGACCGGAGAAGCTCCGTGGTGCCAAGAGCCGGGTACAAGATGAACGCGCTGACCGTATCGTCGTCGAGACGCTCCAGGAAATAGCGGCACAGCGTCGTCTTCCCGGTGCCGACTTCGCCCGTCACGGCCATGAACCCGCCGCGCTGCTTGAGCCCGAACTCGAGGTGAGCGAACGCTTCGTTGTGCTTCGCCGACAGATAAAGAAATTTCGGATCCGGCGTCAGGTTGAAGGGCTTCTCCCGAAATCCGAAGAAGGCTTCATACATAGGCAGTCTCGTTCATGCTAACGGTCATCGAGCTCGAGCCTCGCCCTAACGGGCCCAGCCTTTGCGAAAGTTACCCATACCATAGCGATACAAGAAACCGATTCGCACGTCGGTGGAATTTCGGTCGAAGTCCTAATCTAGCACAACTTAGGTCGCCTAGACCAGGTCTGACAGACTGGATGGTTTCGCTGCCTGTGGAAGGATTCACACCGAGCTCACAAGACGACAGTATATGCTGAGGACGGAGGCAGAAGGTATGAAGGGTCTTCTCTCGGCAATCATCTTCATTGCCCTCAGCGTAGCCTGCGGTGCCCCGCGCGCAGCGCCCATCGGCGGAGACATTGCTTCCGTTCTGGAGCGCGGCATCGAAAACGGCTCCGAGAGCTTTGACCACTCTGCGTGGGACGAGCTCGTACAAAGCCACGTACGAAACGAAGGGCGCCGTTTCGACTACCTGGGACTCAAAACCGAGCAGGACAAGTTCGAGGCCTACCTACAAGACATCGCCACCGCCGACCTCTCGGTATTGGCATCGCCTGAGATTCAAGCGCTTTTCGCAAACGCCTACAACGCTTACACGATCAAAACCGTTTTGGACCATGTGAGCGCGGACGGAGCGTTCTCGATCGAAAGCATTTTAGACGTGCCCGATGTGTTCGCGCGCGAGGACCATACCGTTGGAGGCTATCCGTTGAGTCTCGACAACATGGAACACAACATCTTGCGCCCGATGTTCAAAGACCCACGTTTTCACTTCGCGGTGAATTGCGCATCGATCACGTGTCCTCCGTTGCCAACGCGTGCTTTCACCGGGGAACAACTCGACGAACAACTCGACCACGTCACGAAAGCCGCTCTCACCAACCCCGACTACATCGCCATCGAAGACGACACCTTGGTCGTCACGAAGATCATGGAATGGTATGGAGGCGACTTCGTGAACTCCGAGTACTTGGGTGCTGAGTCAACGCTAGCCGGCTTCATCGCCAAATACGCGGCCGACGACGTGCGCGCGTTCATCGCCCGACAAGAAGGCAACGTGCCCATCCAGTTCCGAGACTACGACTGGCACCTCAACAAGCCGTGACCCCACCCGGGGCGCCACGACGAGTTGAAGGCCGACTAATGGACTAGACGAGCTAGCTACTGCACCTTCCCGCCGGCTGCGAGGGCATCCGCGCGGGCCTGCAAGTCGGGATCCGTGGCACCGAACTCGACCATCTTGGCATGGTGATCCACCACTTTTTGAGCCAAAGCCTCGTCCTCCGGAGTACACGGGCAACCGGCCTCGAGCTGTCCGTAGTCTGCCCAACCTGCCATCCGGTGAGCCTGTCCCCAATTCGGCGAGGCCTCGACCACCTTGTCGAGCACAACGGAAGCCTCGGCGTAGCGCTGTCCACTCAAATACACATTGCCGAGTGCAAACCAGCCGAGCACGTTGTCGTAACCTGGTGTCGCCGCAGCTTTCTCGAGCGCCACGACCGCCTGATCCACCTGTTGCGTGTTGAACAGTGCGATCCCGTACTCCGTCAGGTAATCGCCGTTGTCCCCTTCGAGTTGAACAGCCTTTTCGAGAAAGACGACCGCGTTGGCGTTGTCGTTTTGCGCCCGCAAGATCTTACCTCGTCCGTAGTGCGCTTCGGCAAGGCCATCGTCGAGCTCAGCGGCCTTGATGAATTCCGCAAGTGCCTCCGCCGTTTGCTGCGCCCCCTCTTGAGACACGCCGAGGTAGAGATGTCCATAGGCGTTATCCGGATTCGAAGCGAGAACCTCCTGCATCACCTGCCCAAGCTCCGAGTATCGCTGCTGGGCAACGTAGATCTCTGCGAGCGGTGCATAGGCTTCAGCCATCATCGGGTTCAATTGAATCGCTTTCGCGTAGTAGCTTGCAGCTTGTCCGTAATTGCCCTGGGATTCATTCACCTGCGCGAAGGCAAGGTTGGCATCCGGATCATCCGCATTCACGGTAACGGCCATCGATAGATCGGCTTGAGCTTCGGTGGGTTTGCCAAGCGCGTTGTTCGATTTGCCACGAATTCCATAGGCGCGGGTCAGCTGATCGTTCATCTCGAGGGCCGTCGTGGCCGACGCGACCGCCCCCTCATAGTCCTTGCGGCGGAACTGAATCTCAGCCATGCCGGCGTGGGCTTCCGCAGTGTTGGGATCGAGCTCGAGTGCGCGCGCGAACGAAGCACTGGCCCCATCGAGATCCCCGTCGGCCAACGCCGCCTCGCCCAGAGTGCTGTGCACGAGCGCGTTGTCCGGTGCGAGGGCGAGAGCCTTCTGCGCCATCTCCGCCGCTTCGGTCAGATTACCCGTTTTCGCGAGACCGATGGCGAGGCCGACAGCGACATCCGCGTTCTGTGGATTCATTTCCCACGCCTTTCGCCCGGCCTCGACAGCTTGAACGTAGTTGGCCTCGTTTGCGTACGCGATTGTCATGACTTTGTACGCTTGCGCAATCTCTTCTTCTTTTTCAAGCCCCTCCAACGCCAGTTCGTACGCCTTCGCGGCGTTGCCGAGCTCGCCTAACTCGTAGTAGATCCCGGCCAACTTGAAACGAATATCCGTCATCTCCGGGAACGCGTCGAGAACGGTGAAGTAGTATCCACCCGCCTTCTTGAGCTCTCCGTTCCCGTACTCCCTTTCCGCTTCTCTCACGTACCGACGAACCTCGCTTTGCGGGATTTTGTCCTGAGCCGCAAACACAGGCAGGACGACGCTTGAAATGAGTACCCAAACGGCGGCGAGTTTCAAAACCGAGAAAGTCTTCATGACATCTCTCCTTTGGAACGACGGAGGAAAGGCCCTCGCTCAAACGGCGGGGCATGAAATCGTTCTGGGCCATCCTATAACCCGGGATAGCAGGCTTCAACCACCGTCTCCCGCAAAGCGGCGGTTTGATTCGGGAACGAACGCGGCTAACATGCGGGACATCGAATCTATGGCACGCCGTCGATTTCTCTTTGTCGGACCCTCGGCGGGAGCCCGGCACGAACGGGCTCGAGGCGTTTTCGACGAGCTGTTGTCGCACAACTCTTTGTTGCTGCTGTCGAAGGAGCAAGAGTCCGCGGACCACTTCCTTCGCGAGGTCGCCAGCCAACGAGGGTCGCTATTTGGTGTGCACCGAATGACGCTCGAGGCTCTCGCTTATCGCCTGGCGCTACCCGTGCTGGCGAAGCTCGGCATGGTATCGCACAGCAGATTAGGACAAGAGGCCGTCACCGCACGCGTCATCCACCAAAGCGCTCGAGAGAATCGGCTCGGGGCGCTCGCGAACGTCGCAGACGGGCCCGGACTGGTGCGGGCGTTGACCTCGACCCTTCACGAATGCCGCCTCCATCAGGTCACCCCCGGCGCGCTCTCCGCGCTCGGCGGCACGAGCGCAGTACTCGGATTTCTCGCCGAATGCTACGAGACTCTCTCACGCGAGCACGGTGTCGCGGACCAAGCGCTCATGTACGACCTTGCGCGTGAAGCCGTCGAAAACGCTGACGATGAGCCATCATCTCTTTTGTTGCTCGACCTACCGATCGATTCGCCGGCGCAAGCGCGCTTCCTCGAAGCCCTTGTGGGTCGCGCGCCCGCGTCGGTGGCCACCGTACCGACGGGCGACGTCACATCGCTTCGCTACGTGCGGGAAGCGCTGAAGTGTGAACCGGAGCCCGTTGAGCCGTCCGCGAGCCCGTCGGTGCTCGACCTCCAGCGTTTCGTGTTCAGCGACGAGGCTCCAACGCGATCGGACGCGCCTCTCGATGTCGTCATCGTGTCGGCTCCCGGCGAAGCGCAAGAAGCTGTCGAGATCGCGCGCGCTATCCATGCGGAAGCGGCTCGGGGCACGCCTTTCGATCGTATGGCCGTCCTGCTGCGCTCGCCCGAAGCCTACACGGCACACCTCGAGGACGCGTTCGATCGCGCGTCGATCCCGGCCTACTTCGAGAAGGGCACCAAGCGACCCGACCCGGCGGGGCGCGCCTTCCTCGCGCTGATGGATTGCGCCGCCGAGGAGCTCAGTGCATCGCGCTTCGCAGAATACTTATCTCTATCGCAAATTCCCCGACTCGACGCCGAGGGCCGCACCATCCCGCCTGAAGAGTTGCCTCCAGACGAGGAAGTTCTTTGGATTCCGCCGCAGCATGCTCTCGCGCCACCGTTGGGTCAGGACGCGCCGGGACAGCCAGCCTTACCACAACAGCTCGATCTCTTCGCGGAGCCTGAGAAAGTCGACGAGCCGGAGTCACAGCCTTCGATCGCAGGGAGCCTCCGTGCACCCTGGCGGTGGGAAAAACTCTTGGTCGATGCCGCAGTCATCGGGAGCATCGAGCGTTGGGAACGTAGGCTAGCGGGTCTCGCCCGCGAGCTCGAGATTCAAATTCTCGAGCTCGAAGACCCCGATAGCGCAGAAGCGATCGCTCTTCGGCGAGAACGAGACGACCTCGAGCACCTCAAACGCTTCGGATTGCCCGTCATCGAGCTCCTCTCCGAGCTCCCGGCGTCGGCGACGTGGGGCACCTGGCTCGACGCGCTCGATCGTCTGGCGATGCGTTCGCTCGCTCACCCAGAAGGCGTCTTGTCAATGCTCAAAGAGATCCGGCCGATGGCAACCGTCGGCCCCGTCGAGTGGGTCGAGGTACGCGACGTCCTGAGCGAACGCTTGACGCTTCTTTCGCTCCGACCCACGGACTACCGGTACGGCAAAGTCTGGATCGCTCCAATCGACTCCGCACGGGGCGCGAGCTTCGACGTGGTCCTCGCGCCAGGCCTCGCCGAGCGGATGTTCCCGCGGAAAATTGTCGAGGACCCGCTACTGCTCGACGACGAGCGACGAAAACTCGACGTGGGGCTCCCCCTGCAACAAGACCGGAGCCAGCTCGAGCGGCTTGCGCTGCGGCTCGCGATCGGGGCCGCCACCCGGCGCATCATCTTTAGCTACCCGTCCGTCGATTTGGCCAAAGGTCGAGCCAAAGTTCCCTCGTTTTACCTACTCGAGATCGCACGCGCTAGCCAGGGCGAGCTTCCCGACTTCGAGACGCTGGAGCGACAAGCGGCGAGCTCGAGCGGCTCGCGCCTGGGGTGGCCTGCGCCCGAGCAGCACCTCGATGCAATCGATGCCACTGAGTTCGATCTAGCGTTTCTCGCGGACGCACTCCGCAGAGACACCACCGAGGACGATGTGCGAGGGACTGGGCGCTATCTGATCGACGTCAACCCCGCGCTCGCCCGCTCGCTTCGCGCAAAGTATCAACGGGGACGATCCGGGAAATTCACTTCCGTCGACGGTTTTCTGGAACCGTCGACGGAAGCGAAACAACTACTGGCCAAACACCGTCTCGACCAAAGAGCCTACTCGGTGACCGCGCTCGAGAAGTACGCTGGCTGTCCCTATCGTTTCTATCTCAACGCCGTGTTGCGTCTGCGGCCCCGCGAGGAGATCGAATCGCTGACCCACCTCGACGCATTGACCCGGGGGCATATTCTCCACGACGCGCAGTTCCACATCTACGGGCGCCTCGAGGAAGCACAGCTGTTGCCGGTGCGTCCCGAGAATCTCGAACACGTCATGCAGGTGTTCGAGATCACCTTCGACGAGGTCAGCGAGCGTTTTCACGAGGAGCTGGCGCCCGCCATCGAGCGCATCTGGCGTGACGAGCTGGAGAGGATTCGCTTCGACCTCAGGGGGTGGCTTCGACGCCAGGCCACGACGACAGACGGCTTCGTTCCTTTTCGGCGAGAATTTACTTTCGGGATGAAGCCGCGAGGCCCCGCCGACCCCGCGAGCACTCTCGAAGTCGCAAAGCTTGCAAACGGCCTTCGCCTCCGAGGAGCGATCGATCTTGTCGAAAAACGCGCCGACGGCAAAGTCCGCGTGACCGATCACAAAAGCGGCAAGGTGTGGATGCCGGAAAGCGCCATTCTCAACGGAGGCGAAAGCCTTCAGCCGGTTCTCTACACGCTGGCCTACGAGGCACTGACGGACGAGCAAGTCGAGTCGGCGCGGCTTTACTACTGTACCGAGCGCGGCGGCTACGCGGAGCGCGTCGTCCATACCGACGACGCGGCGCTCGACGTCGTCGCCGAATTTCAAAGACGCATCGACGAAGTCATCGAGGAAGGCTTCTTCCCGGCATCACCGCTGCCGAAGTTCGGCTGCAGGTTTTGCGATTACCTCCACGTGTGCGGTCCGCGCATGGAGATCGATGCCAAGCGCAAGCAGGCGGACCCACGACTGTCCCCACTCAACTGGTTGAGGAACCTCACATGACGGCTCCCCTCGCCGACCAGCTCGCGCGCGACGCGATTCACAATGCGCTCGACAAAACTCTTGTCGTCGAAGCGGCGGCAGGCACGGGAAAGACGACGGCGCTCGTGGGGCGCATCATTCAAGTCATCGAAACCGGACGCGGCGAGCTCCGCAGTCTCGTGGCAGTGACGTTCACGGAAAAAGCGGCGGGAGAGCTCAAGCTTCGCCTGCGCGGCGAGCTCGAGCTCGCTCGGCAGCGCGCGGTCGAACAATCCAGCGAGATCCGGCAGCGACTCGAGAACGGTTTGGCTCAGCTCGAAGAGGCGCACATCGGCACCATCCATGGCTTTTGTGCTGATTTGCTGAAGGAGCGCCCACTCCAGGCCGGGGTTGACCCTTTGTTCGAGGTCGCGACGGAACAGGAATCTGAGCGGACATACCGGCGCGTGTTCGACCGTTGGCTCGAACAGAAACTCTCCGACCCTCCACCTGGGGTGCGCCGCTTGCTGAGAAAAAGCCCCTTTCGTGACCGCGGACCGGTCGACGAGCTCTATCGGGCTGGCTTGACGCTCATCGACATCCGAGACTTCGAGACCCCGTGGGAAGTGCGTCCGTTTGACCGCGAAGGAGAAATCGACGATCTCGTGGAGCACTCCCTTCGCCTCGCGGAGACCGCGCGCAAACGCTCGAGCGAGCGCGACTACCTGTTTGTCGACTTCAAAGATCTGCTCAGCTTCATTCAAGACCTCGAAGGTCAAGAGCAAGTGAGCGGTCGACGTGACTACGACGCGCTCGAGCACCGCCTCCCCGCGCTCAAGCTCGGCAGACGCAAAGGCCGGGGCGCCTACGCGAGCGGTGTCGTGCGCGAGGACCTGTTGGCGGAGCGCCAGACGCTCGTCGATGCGTTTGCAGATTTCAGGAAACGCGCGTCCGCCGACCGAGCGGCCCACCTGCAAAACGAGCTTCGTGAGGTCGTCGAGCGCTATCAGGAAGCGAAATCGAAACGAGGTCGACTGGATTTTCTCGACCTACTCGCCAAAGCTCGCAACTTGTTGCGCGACGATGACGCCCTCAGAAAACAGCTCCAGAGCCGCTTCACCCATATCTTCGTCGACGAGTTCCAAGACACAGACCCGCTGCAAGCCGAGATACTTCTCCTCCTCGCCGCCGAGAGCGGTGACGATAACGACTGGCTTCGCGTCAAACCGCTCCCGGGGAAGCTGTTCGTCGTCGCCGACCCCAAGCAGTCGATTTATCGATTCCGGCGCGCCGACGTCGCGTTGTACCAGCGAGTGAAGCGCCAGCTCATTGCTGCCGGCGCTCAGCCGGTCTACTTGAGCGTGAGCTTTCGCTCCGTGCCTGAGATTCAGGAAATCGTCAACACAGCCATGTCGGAAGCGATGAAGCGGACCGACAACAACCATCAAGCGGACTACGTTGCGCTCGAGAAGCATCGCCCGACGATTGAAGGCCAACCGTCGGTGTTTGCCCTTCCGATCCCACGTCCCTACGGCGACTGGGGCTATCTCACCCAGTACGCGATGCAGCGGTCCGAGCCGACCGCCGTCGCGGCCTGGGTCCGCTGGCTCATCGAAGACAGTGGCTACCAAGTGACGTCGCGCGGCGAGTCCGAGCCTCGACCGATCGGCCCATCCGACATATGTCTGCTGTTCCGCCGCTTCGTCTCTGCCGAGCGCTCGGTCACTCAGCCCTACGTCGAAGGGCTTCAGGGTCTCGATGTGCCGCACGTTCTCGTCGGCGGCCGCGGCTTCCACCAACGCGAGGAGATCGAGGCCATGCGCATCGCGCTCACGGCGATCGAGCGGCCCGACGACGAGCTCGCGGTTTTCGCAACCCTGCGAGGACCTCTCTTCAGCCTCACCGACGACAGTCTCTTTCTGTTTCGCTCGCGCCACGGGCCCCTCCACCCGTTTCGACGGACCCAGGCCGAGCTGCGGGCAGACGACGGCGCCGTTCAAGACGGACTCGACGAGCTGGCACGCCTGCACAAAGCTCGCAACTTTCGTCCGATCGCTTTGACAATTCGCGAGCTTCTCGACGCAACCCGGGCTCAGGCTGGCTTCGCGTTGTGGCAAGCAGGGGATCAGGTGCTCGCGAACGTTTTGCGGCTGATGCAGCTAGCCAGGAATTTCGAAGAGTCCGGAGGCCTGTCCTTTCGGGGTTTTGTCGCTCACCTGTCGAGCCTGGCGGAAACCGCTGCCCACAGTGAGCAACCTCTCATCGAAGACGGTGTCGAAGGCGTTCGCCTCATGACGGTGCACAAAGCAAAAGGGCTCGAGTTTCCAGTGGTCGTGCTGTGCGACATCACCTGCACGATGTCAATGGGCGCGTCACGCCACGTCGACCCAGAGCGCGGTATCTTCGCCGTGCGCTTCGCCGGCGGCTCGCCATGGGAGCTTCTCGACCACGAGCAGGCGGAGAGCGAGCGCGACGCCGCCGAGAGCTTGCGGCTGCTCTACGTGGCCGCCACTCGAGCCCGCGATATTTTGGCCGTTCCCGTGGTTGCTGACCGCCCCCAGGCCTACGGATGGGTAGCACCCCTTCTGCCAGCGCTTTATCCTTCTCCAAAATCGTATCGGTTCCCGATGGTCGAGCCGAGCGTTCCCCGCTTCACGGGCGAGGAATGCGTGATCGAGCGTCCCGCACGGGCGGACGTCATGCCCGGCGAAGGGATCCGTCCGGGCTTGCACAAACCGTCGAGCGGCGGTCATGAAGTCGTCTGGTGGGATCCGCATCACTTCGAGATCGAAACCGCCACCAAGCCCGGGCTGCGGCGCTACTGGATCCTGCAAGCGGGGCCCGACGAAGGAGCGACCGCGGGCGAGCGCGAACACCAACGCTGGTTCGAGAATAGGACTTCCCGGCTCACTCGGGGCTCGACCGTGAGCCTTCATGCGACTTCGGTCAGCCGCCTCATCGAAGGTGAGACCGTCCCCGCGCTCGGCGCTGATTCGATCGAAGTTGCCGAAGTGACCGCGCGCGACCCTCAGAGACCGGGTGGCAAGCGATTCGGCTCCCTCGTCCACGAGCTTCTCGCCCGCTCTCCATGGACGGTGGGAGGCGTCCATGCGGACGACGTCGAACCACTCAGCCGGAGCCTAGCACGGATGCTGGACGCAACCGGGGCCGAGCGCGAGGCGGCCGTGGCGACCGTGGTTCGGGCACTCGAGCACCCCATTCTGGAGCAGGCGAAAGCCGCCCCGGAGTGCTGTCGAGAAACGCCGATTATCCACCGAAATGCCGAGGGTCACCTCATCGAAGGCATCCCCGATTTGGTGTACCGGAGCTCCCCCGACGCCCCTTGGACCATTGTGGACTTCAAGACTGACCTTCGTATCGATATGTCCGCCGAGCCCTACCGCCGCCAAGTCGCTCATTATGTAGAAGCCCTCGAAGCCGCCACCGGCGACAAAGCCAAAGGCATCCTTCTTTACGTGTGACTCAGCCTTTCTGGGGGAGACAGCCTCACGAAGGCGAGAGAAGCTCCCCGGGTTGAGGTTCGAGCTGGAACCCTCGTGCCCGTGCCCGTGCCCGACCATAACAGCGACAAACCATCCGAATGTCGTGGCCCGTCTACGAGGTCGGTCAGCACAACCGGTCACCGTTTATCGCCATGGAGTACGTGGACGACCCCACGCTCACGGAGCTTCTCGAAGCCGGTCCACTCGCTCCCGACAAAGCGCTCGATCTGGCCCAACAACTCGCAAAAGGACTCCAGAAAGCCCACGCCCACGGTATCGTGCACCGCGACCTGAAGCCGGACAACATCATGATGAGCTCCGACGGCGTCGTGAAGATCTTGGACTTCGGCCTGTCCAAGCCACTCTCATCCGGAAAATTCAACGAGGCGGCCAAGCTAAATGCCAGCGACACGAACGACACGTGCGAGGAGCTCACGCTTCCGGGAACGATTTTGGGAATACTGGAATACATGTCGCCGGAGCAGGCCAGCGGATATCGCGTCGATTTCCGTGCGGACCAATTCGCGTTCGGAGCGATTCTCTACGAAGTGTTGACAGGGAACGTCGCCTTTCGACGCGACACCGCGGTGCGAGTCCTTGCGGCCGTGATCGAAGGCGAGCCAGAGCCCATCGGAGATCACGCTCCGGAAAAACGTCGCGCCCTGGTCGAGCGCTGCCTTCGGAAAAACCCTGAAGAGCGTTTTGAGTCAACCGACGCCCTGCTGGCCGCGATCGTCGCGTTGAACACGCGACAACGGGACGGGCTCGGCAGTGCTTCGTGGCTTGCCGTTGGCGGGGTTGTGTTGGCTGCGCTCGCCGCCGCTGTCTTCATCTAGCGTTCGTGACAGCGAGCCGCTGCACCGAGGGTGCCCCAGTACTAGGGCGGCGTGAACCGGCCATCCGCCGCGGTCCACCCGCCATCTACGAACAACACCGTGCCGGTGACGTAACTTGCGGCGTCCGATAGCAAAAAGATTGTAGGGCCCGCCATCTCCTCGGGACGCGCCCAACGTTTGAGAATGCTCTTGTGCGCGTACGCGTCGTACCATTCCGGCTTCGCCTTGATCGGTGCCGTCAACGGAGTTTCCACGACACCGGGAGCGACGGCATTGACCCGAACGCCGGCATCTCCGAGCTCCGCAGCGAGCGTACGCGCCATTTGCACGATACCCGCCTTGGTCGCGGCGTAGACCGATTGCCCGGGCTCCGTTGTCAACGAACGGATCGATGAGAACACCACGATACTTCCATGGCCCTGCGCCGCCATGGTCCGCCCTGCCGCCTGAAGAACATGGAAGCTACCTTTGAGGTTGACATCGATGACCCGATCGAATTCGTCATCCGTGTAATCGACAATCCGCTTCCGAACGTTGACGCTCGGTGTGCACACGACGCCGTGTACCTCGCCCATCTCGGAAAACGCCGCCTCGACATCGGCCCGGTCGCGAATGTCCAAGTGGCGCGACGACACACGACCACCGGCGTTTTGTATCGAAGCGGAGACACGCTCGAGCCCCGCGTCATCGACGTCGAGCGCGACGATCGTCGCTCCTTGAGCCGAAGCCACCCTGGCGATCGCCTCGCCGATACCCGAAGCCGCGCCGATGACCGCGACCTTTTTGCCATCCAATCGAAACATTCAATGCTCCCAATCACGCGTCGACAACAAGTCCTGTATTCTATCGGCAAAACCGAAACCTCGTGGACCCGATTCGAAAGTTCGCTTGCCCAAACGCCCTGGCTCCTCTAACCTCTACCCCCTACGAGGACCTGTATGGAATGGCTAGCAGTTGGCGTCGCAGGGGGCGCCTTGGGTTTCGCTGTCGCCCTCTTCAAATCCAGAAAAAATCCGGAGGGCTACGGCAATGTGTTGCTGGTGATGCCGTTGGCGCTGGCCGTCCCCCTGGTGGCGCTGATGTCGAGCGGCCTGCTTCTGATTTCTGGGTTCCGCGGTGCTAGTACCGGCGAGGGACTAGAGGCCATCGCCTTGAGCGTATCGAGTGCTGCTCAGGCGCAATACGTCGGGCATGTGGCGACCCTTGGGCTGACCGCCGCACTTGCCCTCGTGCTCATCAGCCTTTCGATTCGGCCTCACGACAAAGCGGCGAAGCCACAACCCGAAACGCCGCCCGAGCCAAAGCTCTCTCGACGCCATGCCACTTCGCTCCTGAGCGTTGCGACGCTTGTGTGCATCGGCGCGGTCGTCACCCTGGCAGAGTACGAACCGCGATTTGTAACGATGCCTCTCTCCATTGTTACGGCGTTCGATGCCGACGACATGTCCGAGTTCTCGTCGAACCGACGCCACCTCGAGGAACGACGCCGGGTCGCTTCCAATACGCTCGTCGCCGAGACGTTTCGAACCCTCGTCGTCGTCGTCCTGTTCTTCGTGTTGTTCGATGCTTTTCTGACCGGCTCGCGCGCCCTCGCGTTCACGCGATGGACGTTGCTCGTGTCCGCCGCGTTCCTCATCCTCACCGCATCCCTCTCCGCGCGAGGACTCTACCGCCAACAAGAGCTCCGCCAAACAATCCAAGCCGCCTTGCTCCTGAGGGACTCCCGAGCCGAGGCTGCTGACGACGAGGAGGAGGCAGCGCCGGACGACGCCCCTGAGCTCGACCCTGTGCCCGAACCGCCACCGCCCTAAAACTCGAACGTCGGCCGAAGCCTCACCTCGCGCCCAAGCCCGTGCCCGTTTATGTGCCCGATTCTTCTGGGCCGAGGGAGGCTCTCGCATACCCGGCCCCGCGACGCTGTCCTTGATCCGATGGCCTTAATTCCAGTAGTCGGGTACGGGCACGCACACGAGGGACCAGAATCAGACGGGCACGTCCGAGGCTATGTTGCGGCGTACAGCAAAGACCGCAACAAACCCCACCGCGCTAACCAGCAGTCCGATCAGCGTAGGATTCCATATTCCGTACCCCGCTCCCCCCGTCATCAAGTGAACCGCGAGAAGCGCCGGTACCCCGCTCCCAATCGCGGCCATGGCTTCCGGAGCCCCCGCCCGTCGTGTGTGGAGCGCCGCAATCACCGGTACGAACAAACTCACGCTCAACAGCGAATAGAAAATGCTCAGCGCACCCACGATCGTCTCGAATTGGACGGCGATCAAAATCCCTAGAACGCCCCCAACGAGCGCCGCAAGTCGAGCGACGCGAAGGACGTCGGCATCGGAGGCCTCAGGGTTAACAAAGCGTTGGTACAGATCCTTGGACAACGAGGTGGCCAGCATGAACAAGATAGCGTCGGCGGAGCTCACTTCGGCGGAGAAGATCGCGGCCAATCCCAGCCCTCCCAACACGGGCGGGATCTTCTCGACTAACAATGTCGGGAGCGCGAGCCCGGGGCTGGATAGCTCGGGAAAGTGAACCCGGGCGATGGCGCCGAGAAGCGAGGGCATCCACGCGAACAGCAACAGCGCGACGCCAGCAGCCGCGACCGCGACGCGCACGGTTCGCGCGTCACGAGCTCCGTAGACTTTCTGAAGGAGCCCCGGCGAGACGATGAAGGCAGGGACAAGCAGCGCGATGTATCGCAGGGCGGGCAAACCGCCACGCCACGGGTCCATGAAATTCGCGTCGAGAGACGCGGTCGCTTCCGAAAGTCCGGCGACGCCGCCGACGGTCGAAAGCGCCACTGGGAGGACGAGCACGAACCCCGCGACCAGCACCACGAGCTGCACGAGATTCACCCATGCCGACGACAACAACCCACCCGCTGCGAAGTAGCTCGTCATGACCGCACCACCGATCAGACACCCGGTGAGCTTGGGAATGCCGGCGACGACCTGAAGAACAAACGCGACGGCGATGAGCTGGCCCGCCAAGATGAAAAGCGTGCCTACCCATAAAAGCGCGGTGACGAGACCCCGCACGGCGCTACCATAGCGAAGCTCGAGCAAGTCGCCGGCGGTGTGCAGCTCGTGCTCCTTGGCGATGCGCCACACCAAGGGGCCCACCCAAAAGGCCAGAAACAACGTGCCGATGCCGGCAGAGCCGACCCACCACCACGCAATGAGGCCCCTTCCGTAGCCAAGCCCCGCCGCGCCCATCGTCGAGCCCGCACCGATATTCGCCGCGAGAAGCGTCGCGAAGAGTAGAACCGGGCCGAGGCTCCTGCCGGCGACAAAGAACGCGCCCGTACTCGTTACCCGCCGACCGACCCACAGACCGAGCGCTACCAGCGCCGCCGAGTAGACCAGAATTGCGACGAGATAGAAGTTCAAGGATCGAGGTCTCGAGCGGCCGGAAAGCCGGGGATGCTCTCCGCGTTGTCGATCGCGCTCAGGATCGCGTCACTGACCGCTTCCGCTGCAAGAGCGCCCACGACGGAAAGACTCACCTCCCCTTCGAAGTTGCCAAGCGCGAGAGCAAAAATCGTATCCCCGTCCGACGGCGTGTGTGCCGGAACAATCGCGCGCGCGAGTCCGTCGTGAGCCATCTGAGCGACTTTGGCGGCTTGAGTCTTCGTGAGGCGGGCGTTCGTCGCGACCACTCCTATCGTCGTGTTGCGACCGCGCCGCCCCCGACCGAGCGCGCCCGAGCGGAGTAGCAACCGCGCATCGACGAGGCTCGAGCCGTCCTCAGAGCGGACACCAGCGACCACCCGCCCCGTCGAAGGATCGATCACGTCGCCCACCGCGTTCACCGCGATGAGCGCGGCGACAATCAGGCCGTTGGGAAGCTCAATCGCCGCGGTCCCTACGCCGCCTGTCATACTTCGTCCCGGCCCCCCGCTTTTTCCGACCGTGGCCCCTGCGCCGGCTCCGACGTTACCTTCAGCGATGATTCCGGAGCTCGCCGTGCGCGCTGCCTGAAAACCGCAGTCCGCTCCGGGCCGGATATTCGGCTTCCCGCCGACGCCCAGATCGAACAAGATAGCGGCAGGGACGATCGGCACTTTGGCGATACCCACGTCGAAGCCAACACCTCTCTCTTCGAGATAGCGCACGACGCCGGACGCAGAGTCGAGTCCGAACGCGCTGCCGCCGGAGAGCACGACCGCATGCACCTTCTCGACGGTGTTCACCGGATCGAGAAGGGCTACCTCACGGGTGCCTGGCGCGGAGCCGCGGACGTCGACACCCGCGACCGCGCCGGCCTCGGTGAGGACGACCGTGCACCCGGTAGGCCGCTCCGAAAGCGTGTGGTGACCGACACGAACGCCGTCGATCAAGGTCAATCCGGAGCCATCGGCTAAGGCGAGCGCGGTTACGAGTCCCAGCAAATTCACCCGGCGATTCTGATCGGGTGCGACATCAAAAGCAAGCGACGTCGACAATGGGATATTCTCTGCCGTGAACACATGAGCTCTTACTCCGATAAAATTCTGGTCGAGGTCGACAACGCGCGCGACGAGATCGTCGATTTCGCCGCGGATTTGATCCGTATCCCGACCATCAACCCGCCGGGCGACGCGTATCACGACGCCTCTCACTTCATGGGAGACCGGCTCATCGATCTCGGCTTCGACGTTGACTACGTCGTCGCCTCCGATCATCCCGACCACTCGGACGCTTTTCCGCGCGTGAACGTGATCGGTCGACGCCGCGGAATTTCAGATCGACCCCTGATACACCTGAACGGACACATCGACGTCGTGCCACCGGGGTCGGGGTGGACCGTGGATCCGTTTGCAGGGATCGTGAAAGACGGGAAGCTCTTCGGACGCGGCTCCTGCGATATGAAAGCCGGCATCGCCGCCGCTGTCTACGCCGCGGAGGCCGTTCGCCGCGCGGGGGTTCCGCTCGCGGGGAGCATCGAGCTCAGTGGTACGGTTGACGAAGAGAGCGGCGGGTTCGCGGGAGCCGCGTTTTTATGCGAGCTAGGACGTATCTCGCAAGAGCGAACGGACTACGTCATTATTCCAGAACCGTTGAACGTCGACCGAATCTGCGTCGGCCATCGTGGCGTCTACTGGTTCAAAATCACGGCCCACGGCCGCATCGCCCACGGCAGCATGCCTTTTCTCGGTGAGAGCGCAATCGACCGGATGAGCGAGCTCCTAGAAGTGATCCGGCGCGAGCTCAGGCCGGCTCTCGCTGAACGCATCACCGCAATACCGGTCGTACCTCCCGGAGCTCGGCACGCAACGCTCAACGTCAACGCAATCACCGGAGGCCAGGCGGGGCACATGCCACAAAGTCCCTGCGTCGCCGATCGCTGTGAGGCGATTTTCGATCGACGTTTCCTGCAGGAAGAGGGCTTCGACGATACGAAAAAGGAGATTGAAACACTACTGAAGCGGCTCGCCCGAGGTGGAGGTCGCTACGATCTCGAAGACCTCATGATCGTGCACCCTGTGGAAGCGCCGCGAGACTCACCCGTCATCGCTTCGCTTGCGAGCTCGATCGACGCCGTGCTCGGCAAGAAGGCCGAGAGCATCGCAAGCCCGGGCACGTACGACCAAAAGCACGTCGCGCGGATCGCCGGCGTCGAGCATTGCGTCGCCTACGGACCCGGGATCTTGGAGCTTGCGCATCAAGTCGACGAGTATTGTGGGATTGACGATCTCGTCAACGCGACCAAAGTGATCGCGTTGACGATCGTCGATTTGGTGGGTTCGCGGTCCTAGTGGACTAGTGCACGAACCCGCTGATCCTGTCGGTAAATTCCTGGCCCTTTTCGGCGCTGACAGTGTTGCGAGCATCGTTGCAGTTCGGCCTACGGCCTATCCCTCCCGCTCGACAAGCTCGCTGCGGAAGGCGGCAAATATCTAGATATGAATTCGTCGGAGCGAGAGAGAGCCGTCGAGCCGGGCTCAGGCACCCTCGAACTACGCCGGCCGGTGAAAAGCCAGTCCTGGTAGCCGTCAGCGTCCACGAAATCGCCGCCGCTGCCGGTTTCACGGACCTTGAGCCATCCCCAGCCCGATATCCCGACGAAACCACGATGGCCCGAGTCGTCGTCTTCATTGCCGACGCGCAGGCTGTTGACGTAGCCCCCTTTTTTGTCCATGAGATCCCACATCGTGACGCTCGGAAACGGGTCCCCGCCTGTGGTCGACATGAACTCGAGCGTACCAATTTGGTCACCCGTCTCACCCGGCCGACCGACATCTTGGAGACCGGAATCGTCGCCGTCACCGTTTTTCTCGACGACGTCGGCCATGTCGTACGTCACATCGAATTTGTAGAGACCGTCGAAAAGATTGTTTTTGCGGCCTCCGCTGCCGTCGTGCTCCCCACCGAAAGCGGTTCCAAAGATCCGGATCGCGCTTCCGCTGTAGTTCATGAACATGCCGCAGTCGGCGCATTCGAAGTCGAACGTAAACGGATCACTGCCCGGGAACAGGTTGTCTAGGCGCGCGCCGTACGTCGGGGTCCTGGCGTTACCGTCGGGATGATTCCCGAGATCATACAACCCGGTCTCGAACAAGACCGGCGGCGTGGCCAAGACCGATCTAGCCAAAAGAAAAGTAATCCCCAACAATGCAGCTGTCAGCCTGCAAAGAACTATCCGGCGCATTCTTCCCCCCTCGAGTCTCTCTGTACTAAATACTCAAGGCACCCAAAACTTAACGTCTGTTGTGCAAGTCTCCTGCCCACTTCCGTAACCGGTGGCTGCTGAATTGTTTAGGCACGAAGCGCGACCGTAGTCGCCCGGGTCAATGTCAATTCTCCCGAACGGTGGTGACCGCGAAACCTGGACAACCATCTGACTGACAACGACTTAGTCGAATATCCCGGAGCGTAAGCGAATTCGACAATCGCATTCTGCTTGTCAACCAACCCTCGGATCCCCTATAACCAGTAGCGAACCCGTCGAGCGTGGAACAAGCAACTTCCCTCATCCTCATTGCGATGGCGGCATTCTGCCTGCCGCTCATCGCCGGACGGCTTCGTACGCCCGCCGTCGTGCTCGAGCTGTTGTTCGGCATTTGCGTTGGCCCCTTGACCGGATTGATCCACGGCTCCGAGCTGCTCGATCTTCTCGCGCGCCTCGGATTGTTTCTCCTGATGTTCCTGGCCGGTTTCGAAATCGATGTCCGGGCGCTCGAGCGGCAAGGCCACCACCGACTCCTCATGCTGGTCGGGGTGTTCTTGTTGACCCTCGTCGTCGCGCACTGGTTTACCGCGCGACTCGGCTACGGGGCGTTCATGACTCTGGTGCTCGCCACGACCTCCGTCGGCCTCGTCGTCCCGACCCTTCGCAATACCCGGAGAACGGCGACCCGGCTCGGTCAGTACGTTTTGATTTCTGCGATCATGGCGGACTTTCTGACGCTGGTGCTCGTGGCCGTACTCGCCCTGGTCGAACGACACGGCGTGAGTCTCGAGCTATTACAAATGCCGGCGCTGTTCATCGCGGTGATCGTCGTCTTACGGAGCCTGAGACTCGCAGTGTGGTGGTTTCCAGAACGGTTTCGGCGTTTGTTCTCCACGGATGACCCGGAAGAGCTCGGGATGAGAGCCGCGTTGGCGCTCATGCTCGTGTTCGTCGGCCTATCGATCGCGCTCGATATCGAACCCATCCTGGGTGCGTTTCTCGCGGGCAGCGTGTTCGCTGTCGTGTTTCGTAGCCGCGGAGTTCTAGAGCACCAACTGAGTGGATTTTCGTACGGCTTCCTGATCCCAATTTTTTTCATCAACGTCGGACTCCGCTTCGAGATCACGCTACTGCGAGACCCAGCTATCCTGGGTCAAGCCCTCGCAATCATCGGCGCGGCTTTCGCGGTCAAGATCATCCCGAGCCTGGTATTCGCCTTCAGAGGATTCAAGATGCGCGAAGTCCTGGCTGCCGGTGTCCTCTTGTCGGCCCGGTTGAGCTTGATCATCGCGGTCGCCACCGTGGGAGTCGAGCTCGGCTTCTTGACCAATCAAGAGCGCGCCATTGCCATCCTGCTGGCAGCGGTGAGCTCCACGGTCGCGCCCACCGCGTTTCGGGCACTTGCGCCGCCGCTTCCCCCCGACCCAGCGACGTGAAAGTGATATCATGCGACATTCTGCGGCGCTCCAATGCCGCCCCAAGGAGGCTCTCATGAACTCTCGCCGATCATTCCTAAAAGAAATCGCTGCTGGTGCAGCCGTATTCCCGTTTGCCGTGGAGGCAGCCCGAGCTGGGGAGAGCCTCGCCGCAACGTCGGCCGAGGGCGAGGAGTACTGGCAACTCGTCCGCGCGCAATTCTCGTTCGGCGAAGACAAAGTGCCGATGAACGCGGCGAACTTGTGTCCGTCGTCCCGCGCCGTGACCGAACGCGTCAGTGAGCTGACAGCCGACATCGATCACGACTGCAGCTCTCAAAACCGTGCGAAGTTCAACCAGCTGCGTGAAGAGTCCCGCGAAAAAGTCGCCAAGCAGATGGGCGTCAGCGCCGACGAGATCGCCCTCGTTCGGAACACGAGCGAGTCCAACAACACGATCAACAACGGGCTTGCGCTCAACGAAGGGGACGAGGTCTTGCTCTGGGACCAGAACCATCCGACGAACAACGTCGCATGGGACGTTCGCGCGGCTCGCTTCGGTATCACCATCAAACGTGTTGCCACACCGAAGAACCCTGCCAACGTCCAGGAGTTGATCGATACGTTCACATCTGCCTTCACCGCGAAGACCAAGGTAGTGTCGATCACGCACGTCTCGAATATCAGCGGCATCAAGCTCCCGGCTAAAGAAATCGTCGACGCGGCGCACGCGCGTGGCATCTACGCCCATGTCGACGGCGCTCAGAGCTGGGGCGCGCTCGAAGTCAATCTTCGCGAGTTGGGTTGCGACTCCTACTCCGCGTCAGCGCACAAATGGTTCATGGGACCCAAGGAAGCCGGCCTTCTCTACGTCAAGGCCGACAACATCCCTCGCATCTGGCCCAATATCGTGGCTCCGGGATGGGGTGATGACGCCGATCCCGACCCGAGGGGCGCCCGCAAGTTCGAATCCCTCGGTCAGAGAGACGACGCGTGTCTCGCCGCCATTGGAACGACGGTCGACTTCCACAACTCGATCGGCGCTGCCCGAATCGAAGCCCGTATGGTGGAGCTCGCTACCGCGCTCAAGCAAGGTATCACTGCCGCCGGCCATACCCTCGTGACTCCGATGGCTCCCGAGCTGTCGGGTGGTGTTTGCATCACCGAGGTCCCTGCCGAAGCTCGTCGCGACGCCGTGAACCGGCTCTACGAGGAGCACGGCATTGCGAGCGCCGGTGCCGGTGGACTCCGAATCTGCCCCCACACGTACAACACGATGAAACACGTGGAGCGCGCTGTGGCTGGGGTCAAAACCATCCTGGCGTAGCGGTTCTTCCCATTCCCGTTCCCGATTGCGTCGGGGACGGGGACGGGTTCCACTCGAGCGCCAGACCCGTCACCCCGCCGCACGCTATAATTCGAGCATCGATGCTCAAGGTATCTGCGTGCACCCTCGCGTTCGTCCTCGCGCCCGCACTCCTGTCTGCGCAGACTGAGCTCACCACTGACGACATCGTCCAAAGGGCGATCGACGCGCAGGAACGACACGAAGAGACGGGCAACGAGGTCAAGTACGACTACGAGCTCGTGAGCGTGACCGAAAAGCTCGACGGCGACGGTGAGGTGGAAGACGTCGAACACCACCTCTATCGCAGCCATCACATCGAAGGGGTCGCCTACGAACGACTCGTCGAGAAAGATGGCCACGACCTCGACGCCAAGGATCGCAAGCGCGAAGAAAAGCGCGAAGAGAAGTTCCGAGACAAGCTTGCCCGAGGTGAAGCCAAGCACAACGACGCCGACGATCGCGTCGCGTTCAACGACGAACTGCTCGCGCGATATGACGTCCAGCCCATCGGTGTGCGTTTGCTCGCGGGACGTGAATGCCACATCCTTCGATTCGAGCCAAAACCGGGGAAGCTACCCGTGCGAAAAACCATCGACCGCGCCCTCAACAAGGCCGAAGGACTCCTGTGGGTCGACACGGAGACGTTCGAGATTGCCCGCATCGAGTTCGAGCTGCGGGAAAGAGTGCGACTTTGGTCGGGCATGATGGGCTCGGTCTCGAGGATGTCGGGAATGTTCCAACGCCAACGAATGTCGGACGGCGTTTGGCTGCCCGAACGCTTCGATTTCTACATGAAAGGGCGCATGCTCTTTCGCTCCATCCACGTGCGACAGAAAGTCGTCTGGGATGATTTCGAAAAGCGTGGCGAGACCCTCGCATCGAGTCAGTAGAGATTCATCAAGGAGATCCCAATGATCGAACCCGGACAACCGGCTCCCCCATTCGAAGTTCAGGATCACCTAGGTAACACACTTCGCCTTTCCGATTTTCAAGGACACAACGTCGTGCTTTGGTTCTACCCCAAAGCCGATACCCCCGGGTGAACGAGCGAAGGTTGCGGGTTCCGCGACAAACTCCAGCAATACACCGATAAGAACGTCAAGATTCTCGGCATCAGCTTCGATTCCGCTCAGGAGAATCGCGCGTTCGCCGAGAAGTTCGACTTCAACTTCCCGCTGCTGTGCGACACGTCGCGCGCGCTAGGGATGGCCTATGGCGCTTGCGACGACGAAAGTGCGCGCCACGCCAAGCGCATCAGCTATTGGATCGGCACCGATGGAGCTGTCAAAAAGGCATACCCGAACGTCGATGCTGCACGCCACCCAGACCAAATCCTCAGCGATATAGAAGCGTAGTCTTTTCCCGCGAATCGTAGGCGCAACCCTACGCTGCAGCAAACGAGGTCGCCGACTCGTTTGCGCATAAATGCGTACCACCGCTGCACTTAGAACGCCAGAGCCATCCCGGTATCATCCTTGCAACACCTCCGGCAAACCGACCGAACAATCTACTCCACCTCGGTCCCAACCGGAGGTCGCATGCTGGTACAATCCTTTTCCGCCTTGGCGTTGTCGCTATCGCTCGCTGGCACCGAACCAGCCGAATCCCGTGAGGGTGAACCGACCCGAACCATCGAACCCACTCAAAGCGAGCTCTCCCAGTATCGGGTCACCCCTGAGCCCGACTATTTCGACGAAGCCGTCAACTCCCCGGCGTTGCGCATCTCCGGGCTCGGAATGTTCGCTGCCTCCGCCGCCGACCTGATCACAACGGAGCAGGGGCTCTCGAGTGGCCTTGCAGAAGGCAACCCCGCGGCCTCGCGCCGAGGCTTGCGCATCGCAACCCATGTCGCCGGTCCCATGGCCGTCTACTACGCGACCGAGAAGCTACAACGAGCCGGAAAACCCAAAACCGCCCTTCTGTTGCGCGTCTCATTGATGGTCGCCTACAGCTACGCCACCATCCACAACGCCCGACTTATGAACGCCACCCCGTAGCCCCCCCGAAGCCGCCGCGAGCGGACGCCGCCAAAAAGCACCGTTGCCCTCACAAGCTCCGATGATCCCTTCGAGCTTCGTATAACCTCGCCCCCGCTCGGGGGAGAGGACGGCTCGCGAAGCGAGCCCGGTGAGGGGCACCGCCGAAGGCTGCTCTGACTCCCGTTCCGAAGACCAGCCTCCCTTCCCGCATTGCCCCCGCCCCCGTTGCCTGACTCCCGCGCGCCTCAAAAGAAGAGACGAAGCGATCAAAACTCCACGACCACGGTCATCACCGCGTTGATGCCGGGCGCGAGTACAGCCCTTGCATCCGGACTA
>CAMYKY010000046.1:0-15065 GCA_947259165.1 uncultured Acidobacteriota bacterium
GTCGAGGTTGCGAAACGCCTCGGCCTGGACGAGGTCTTCTTTCTCAACTACCCCAACCACATTATGGACGGTTGGTCCGTGCTCGAGATGCGTGCTCGGCTGATCTTCATCTTTCGGCTGATGAAAGTCGACACCGTCGTTTGCTACGACCCCTCGGGACTCTACGAACGGAATCCGGACCACACGGTGACCGCCAAAGCGGTCGAGTCCGCGTGCTGGATGGCGCGCTCTGCGTGGGACTACCCGGAGCATTTCAAGGCCGGGCTCACTGCACATGGCCCTCAGGACAAGTACTACTTCGCGCGAGGGCCGCAGCTCGTCAACCGCGTGGTCGATACGAGCGACTACATCGAAGCAAAAGTCCATTGCAATCTCGCGAACGTGACGCAGGGGCCTGCGGGGAGCAACGGGGCTCGCCTCCGACGCGAGCTCGCGGAGCGCGGGCGGCGGCTGCCTGTCTACGGCGACGATGATGACACAGCGATCCGTGAGTACGCGAAACACAGCGCGTTTCGGCGGGATCGCTTGCGGGGAATGCAGCACGGATTCGAGTACGCGGAGCTGTTTCACTACAGCCCCGTCGACGACGACTACGAAGCCGAGTACGTACGCGAGAACTCGGTGCCTATCTAGTTTTCCGGGAGTCTCCACATTATGGCGACACGACGTGAATTTGTTCGCAACAGCCTATTGCTGCCAGCAACACTCGGTAGCGCCGGGATCGCCCACGGGTCGAGCGCGCCTTCGGGCCGCGTCAAGCTTCCGACGTACGAAGAGCTTGGCGTGCGTCCCTTTATCAATTGTGTCGGGACGGTCTCTGTCTACAGCGGGTTCGTGATCCCTCCAGAAGTCCGCGAGATGATGGACTACGCCTCGCAACATTGCGTTCCTATCGTCGAGCTGCAAGAGGCGGTCGGGAAGCGTATCGCCGAGATCATGGGTGCAGAGTCGGCTATGGTCAGCACGGGTGCGTCGGGTGCGATGCACGCCGGCACGGCCGCGTGTGTCGCTGGCGACGATCCGGACCTCATCGGAAGACTTCCCGACACGTCGGTCATGAAAAACGAGGTCCTCGTGCTGAAGACGCACCGCATCGACTATGACCATGCGGTTCGTGCTGTCGGGGTCAAGATGGTGGAGGTCGACAACCTCGATGAGATGGCGGCAGCGGTGAACGAGCGCACGGCGATGATTTTCGCCGTCCCCCTTCAGGCTCGTACGATGGGCGGGCCGAGCATGGAGGCGATCGCCGAGGTCGGGAACAAGGCCGGGGTGCCGCTTCTGTGCGATGCCGCTGCGGAGCGGCCCGAGCGCCCCAATCGATACTTGGCGGCCGGCTACGATCTCGTCTGCCACAGCGGGGGCAAACCGCTCTTCGGTCCGCAGAGTACCGGCGTGTTGATGGGCAAGCGAGATCTCATCCGCAAAGCCCTTCTCAATACCGCTCCCTACACGAACTTCGGTCGGTCCCTGAAAGTCGGTAAAGAAGAGATCATGGGCGCGCTCGTTGCCGTCGATCTTTGGTTCAACGGCCGCGACCACGATGCCGAGCTCGAGACCTGGGAGGCCTATGCTCGTGTGATCATGGACCGAGTCGAGTCTCTACCCTCGGTCACGACGAACCTCGAGCCCAAAGACGCCTTCGAGGTCTCACCATTTCTAACGGTGGGCTGGTCTCCCGAGGTCATTAAGATTACCCCAGAGGCGATGGCGAAGCAGCTTTTCGAGGGGGAGCCACGCATTCGGATGGTCACCGCGGCAGATGGATTAGGGCTGGGTCCGGATGAAAAAAAGATCCGTGCGTCTGGAGAGATCCCCTACGGGATGATCATCCGCCCCTACACGCTGCAGGAAGGGCAAGCGGAGATGGTTGCGAAACGTCTTCACGGACTCCTCCTGGCTCACGTGTGACGCGTGGGGTGAACCCCTCCGCTTCGGGCGGTCACGAATCGGGATCGTCGCCGTGCCACACGTAGCCGGACGGGTTTTCGTCCCCGAAGAGCCGTTGCCAAAGCGGAGGTAAAAGGCTCCAAACCGACGTGACGCCGAGAACCCAGGCCGTCGAGGCCCAGCCCCACAACGGGAAGAGCCCCGCTCCCACCACGACGATCATGATGACGTAGCCGAAATGCAGGAAGTACGTCGTGCGGCCTTCGAGGCTCTGGGAGACAAAGTTCAAGATCAACGCACCGATCAAAAGCGCGGTGAGCGCGCCTAGAAAATTGAGGAGGGCCATGGGGTCGAGAACTCCCGATAGTGCGCGCCAGACTACGGTCTGATGGCGAACCGCTTGGGGCGCCGAGTGCAGCTTGCGGGCTCGCCGTCGAGGAACACCTCGGCTCGCCATTTGCCGTAGAGCGAGCGACCGGTGATGTGAGTGCCTGCGATGGGGAGTCGCCCCGCGACGACACGGGCGCGCCGACCGCGGTATTTCATCTTGTCCCTGGTGTCCGGATCCGTGCTCGCTTGGAGGACCTCGTAGAGATGACCCGTGGGGGTGTAGAGTTTGATCTCGACGAGCCCGGCATCGTTGTAGGCGGGCAGCCAAACACTCAAACGGAGATCGAGCACTTTTTGCGCGGAGAAACGACTGCGATAGCGTGTCCGCGTCGTCGCTTCGTTGGTGATCGCGTTGGCGCGCACAACGAAACACCGTCTCGCTCGGCGGTTGGCCGCGGGTGGCGCCGCCCACCCGTGGCTGACGGTTGCGAGCGTCAGAAAAAGCACGACTCCGACCGTGCTCACTCTTCTCATCACGAGTCTCCTAAAACGGTGTTTTGACACCATAGACATCGCCTTCATCCGTGCCCAGATAGATCATCATCTTCGAAAAATCATAGGCGGGAGAACCGACCACGGTCGTCGAGCAGTCGCCGATGCATTCCGTCGTTGCTGGACACCCGGGCGAGAAGGTGCTCAACCGGTGGAGCTTCCCGTCGCTGCCGCCGACATAAATGTCGTTGGTCGCGATGGTGTGCAGCGGGGCCGACGGTGAGGCCATGGCGCACGTCCAGTTGATACTCGCTCCTACCGTATCGACCGACCGGACCTGACCTGCGGTGGATGCGATCACGTTGGAGCTTCCCAACTGAGGGAAGACGTAGTCGCGCGCCCCGCCGCCTCCAAGAGAAGCGATCGGCAGCTCCGTACCGTCCGACGGATTGAACGCGTACAACATTTCTCCTGGTGACTGGTCGGAGACGAAGAGCAGACCCGATTCGAGGATCGGGCTCGCGTCCACGCTGCCGCCGAAGCTCGTCGCGACTCCGAAACCGGGCCACGTCCCGCATGTCGCCGGTGTTCCGGAGGTGAAGTCGAGACACCACACCGTCTGAGCGGTGCCGCCTGCAAAGCTGGTGAAGTACACCCGTTCGTCGGCGTAGCTCACCGATGGGCCACTAGTGATGATCCCGATGTCGTTCGCGGGGCCGCCGTTGTCGAAGTACCACGCTACTGTACCGTCGCCAGCGTTCAACGCGTAGAGCCGGTTGGGTTGGCCCGCATCGCGCGTACCGATGAAGACCAGATCGAAGGTGCCGCCAAACGCGGTGAGCATGGCGGCGGGTGATGACGAAAGCATCGTTGCCAGTTGCGGGCTCCGCCACACGAGACTGCCGGAAGCGGCATCGACGGCGTAAACGTGGCCATCCTGGGCGCCGAACAGCGCCGCCCATTGGCCCGTGGGTAGCCAGACAACGGGTGGGCGATTCGGGGCTGCAGCGCCGAGCCGGTAGGGCTTCCACCCCGCAGGCCAGCTGCCGCCGCCGGTACCGCCGTCGCCTCCCTTCATTGCGTGGACGACGCCGTCGTTGGTGCTCGTGTAGACGACGTTAGTGCTCACCCGCAAGCCCGGGGTCGCGAGCGCTGCAATCGGATCTGAAGTGCTGTATCGCCAGTCGACCTTGACCGCGGTGCGATCAAAGGGAGTTGCGACGACGCACTGTCCGAGTGATGCGTGGTTGTCGGCGTCTTCGACGAAGGCCGCGTAGTGATAAGTGGGACCCAGTGGAACCATGTCCACGAAGCTGCCGGGCTGGCCGCGACCGTCCGACTGGTTCACCACCGCGTCATCGGAGATGGGGCTACTCGGGCACGCGGTTGTGCTCCTGCGGATGACGGTCTCGTCGTAGAGTCCGAACGCGGGGTTGAGCCAGTTCAGCGTGATTTGGCCGCTCGCGGCGTCGCCCGTAGCCGCAGCGGTGAAGGGCTCGACCGGGTGGACGAGCGGGTCGCCGTAGGTCACGATCACGAAGAGCTGAGTGAGTTGCAGGTTGTTTCCGCCGACGTGGTCGACTCCGATTTCGAGTGCGTTCAACTCCGGGCTGGTCCAATTGAGATCGGTCCACCGCCACCGGAACTCCTGGAACACGGAGTTTACGACCGAGAAAGTCGTGCCTCGAACGGCGACCGGGTCAAAACCTTGACGTTGATACAGCAGCTCAGCCGAAGGGGACGCTCCTCCTCCTCCCCAGGCGAGCTGAGCGACGACCTGAATCTCAGCGACGACTTTTCCCGGGGGAGGCGCGGGGTCGGTGAGCCGGTAAAACTCCTGCGACGTCGCTGCCGCGCTCGTGACGTAATTTACGAGACCGTTGTGAGCGACCGCGGGGCCGATGACTCCGTTCAAAGGTTGATCGTTCGCGCAGTCGTAGTTGTTGACACACGCCGTGGGTGTGAACTGGTTCAAGACACCATCGAACTCCGGATGCAACACGATCTCGCTGCAATCTTGAGTGCCGTCGGAATTGAACAGCGCCAGCGTCAGCTGCGGGTTGGCCGCGATCTGACTCGTGCCCGCGAGCACGAACTTTCCATCACGTCGCACCTTCAGATCAAACGCGCGGTCTCCGCTCAGAATGTCGGTCGTGACCGACAGGTTGTTGGCGCCAGTCGCGTTGAACCGAGTGAGGGCGAAGTCGAGTGCTGATCCGCCTTCTCCCACCACGACAATGTTGCCGGATGCATCGAGAGCCATGCCCCGGCCGGCGTCGGTGCCGATGTCGTGGATCGCGATCCCGTCGCCGTCGAAGGTTCCGTCGAGACTCCCATCGGGGCGGTAGCGAACGATCGAGATGTCCGCGCTCGACGTGCCCGCGACGATGATGTTGCCGTTGACGTCGAGTGCCACTGACGTGGCCTCATCGTCCGGATTGGCGATGTCGGTGGCACTCCAGCCTCCGGCGAAGGACGGATCCAGGGAGCCGTCGGTCCGGAGGCGAAGCGCGACGAAGTCGTCGTTTCCAGAGAACGTTCCCGTCGCCGAGACGACGACGTTGCCGTCGCGTGCGATGGCGACGTCGCTCGCGAGGGCGGTGTCGCCGACGATCGGCTGGGCGACGCCGTCCCCATCGAAAGAGTTGTCCCACGATCCGTCCTTGAGAAACCGCGCTACCAGAATGTCGGGAACACTGAGGTACGTATGGTAGCCGACGGCGACGATCTTTCCGTCCCGCTGGAGTGCGAGGCCGCGGAGCTCTTCCAAGTTGGACCCGCCGCTCAAGTCATAAAAGACAGCGCCTCCACCGACGAAACCGGAGTCGAGGCTTCCGTCGGGGCGATAACGCGCGATCGCGAGATATCGTTTCGAGCCACCATTATTCTCGGCGAAGCCGACGACGACGATCTTGCCGTCGGTTTGGATGGCAACGCCGAGCGCTTCGTCGTCCGTGTCGAAGTTCGTTGCGACCCAACCGGTTCCGTTGAACGAGGTGTCCAATGTGAGGTCGGGATGAAACCGGGCAACGAGAAAATCGCTGTCGGCGCCAAAGTTGACGTAACCGGCCACGACGATGCGCCCGTCGGGCTGGAGGGCAACCGCGTGCGCTTCGTGAACCGGTCCGGCGCCGAGGTCGAGTGCTACCGTGCACCCTGGCGCGTACCCCGCTCGAGCAATCTGGCAAGTGAGCAGTGCGAGGCCTGCGGCCAAGGTTCGCAAGGTTTTTCTTCTCACGATGGGCGTTTCCGTTCTTGGTGAAGTGGGGAACCGTGATAAAGATGCAAACAGAGTGCCACCGCTCCATGGGCGCGCATGGCTGTAACTATAATTATTAGTTGCGCTTACCCGTCAGGTTCTGACGACGTGCAAGCTCTCGCGTGGGAATTTGCCCACGAGGGGGAGAGGGGAATCGCCCTCAGCGCCGGTTGACGCCCTTGAGCTTTGCTTTGAGATAGTCGCGGTTCATCCGCGCGATCCAATCGATGCTGATTCCCTTGGGGCACACAGCCTCGCACTCGCGGAAGTTGGAGCAGCTGCCGAACAGCTCGGATTCCATTTGTTCGACCATCCCGACGGTCCGCTCATCGCGCTCGGGCTGGCCTTGAGGGTAGAGATTCAGGTGACCGATCTTCGCCGCGGTGTACAGTTGTGCCGCAGTGTTCGGGCACTGCGCGACGCAGGCGCCGCAGCCGATACAGGTAGCGCCGTCGAAAGCGAGGTCCGCATCGTCCTTGGGGACCATCATCAAGTTTGCTTCCGGTGCGCTTCCGGTGTTGACCGAGATGTAGCCGCCCGCCTGGATGATGCGATCGAAAGCAAAGCGGTCCACCATCAGATCCTGGATGACCGGAAACGCAGTCGCCCGCCAGGGCTCGATGAGGATGACGTCGCCGTCGTCGAACTCCCGCATGTGGAGCTGACACGTGGTCGTGCGCGTTCTCGGTCCGTGCGCCTGGCCATTGACCATCATGGAGCAAGCGCCGCAGATACCTTCCCGGCAGTCGTGGTCGAACGCGATGGGTCGCTCGCCCTTCTCTTCGAGACGCTCGTTCAAGACATCGAGCATCTCGAGAAACGATTCGTCCGGGCTGATGTCGTCGACCACGTAGGTCTGAAGGCTCCCGGGAGCGTCGGCTCGCTCCTGACGCCACACCTGCAGGGTCAACTTCATGAATGGCTCCTCATTACTTGTAACTCCGTTGGGTCAATTGCACGGCTTCGAAGTCGAGAGCCTCCTTGTGGAGTTTTGGCTCGGAGAGGTTCCCGGTGTACTCCCAGGCAGACACATGGGTGAAGTTTTCGTCGTCGCGTTTGGCTTCGCCTTCCTGGGTCTGAGACTCTTCGCGAAAGTGACCCCCACACGATTCTCTTCGATCGAGCGCATCGATACACATGAGCTCGGCGAGCTCGAAAAAATCCGCAACTCGGCCGGCACGCTCGAGGGACAGGTTCAGACCGTCGCCTCCCGAAAGGTTTAAGTTCTCGTGGAACTCTTCGCGAAGCGCCGGAATTTTCTCGAGAGCTTTCTTCAAACCCGGCTCGCTCCGTGACATCCCGCACTCGTCGCGAACGATGTGTCCGAGCTCCCGGTGGAACGAGTCCACGGTGCGCTTTCCCTTGGAATCGAGAAAACCGCGTATGAGCCCGCTGACCTCGGCCTCGGTCTTGCGAAACGGCTCGGTGTCGGTGGCCACGCGCTCACCGAGATGCGGGGCCAAATAGCTCGCGAGAGTGTACGGCAAGACGAAGTAGCCGTCGGCGAGACCTTGCATGAGCGCGCTCGCCCCCAGGCGATTGGCTCCGTGGTCGGAAAAGTTCGCTTCGCCGATGACGAACAAACCGTCGACGTTGCTCATCATGTTGTAGTCGACCCAGAGCCCGCCCATCGTGTAATGCGGGGCAGGGTAGATGCGCATCGGGACGCCGTACGGGTTCTCGCCGGTGATGCGCTCATACATCTCGAAGAGGTTTCCGTACTTCTCTTCGATCGCGTCGCGGCCAAGGCGGCCGATGGCGTCGGCGAAATCCAGATACACACCGTTTTTCAGCGCGCCGACGCCGCGGCCTTCGTCCACGACGGATTTGGCGTTTCGGGACGCGACGTCGCGCGGCACGAGGTTGCCGAAACTCGGGTAGCGTCTCTCGAGGTAGTAGTCGCGATCGCTTTCGGGGATGTCCCGGGCGGCGCGGGTATCGTCCGCTGAGGTCGGTACCCAAATCCGCCCGTCGTTTCGCAGCGATTCGCTCATCAGCGTGAGCTTCGACTGGTTTTCTCCAGATTGCGGGATGCACGTTGGGTGGATCTGGGTGAAGCACGGGTTGGCGAGCATGGCGCCGCGCCGATGCGCTCTCCAGATGGCGGTGGCGTTGCAGGCCATCGCATTGGTGGAGAGGTAGTAGACGTTCGAGTAGCCACCGGTGGCGAGCACGACGGCGTGGCCTGCGTGGGACTCGACCGCACCCGTCACCAAATCGCGGGTCACGATGCCGCGTGCACGACCCTCGTCAACGACGACGTCGAGCATTTCCGTGCGCGGGAACATCTTGACCGTGCCCGCCGCGATCTGTCGCGAGAGGGCCTGATAGGCGCCGAGGAGAAGCTGTTGGCCGGTTTGGCCGCGTGCGTAGAATGTTCGAGCGACTTGAGCCCCGCCGAAGGAGCGGTTGTCCAGAAGCCCGCCGTACTCACGTGCAAACGGAACTCCTTGCGCGACCGCCTGGTCGATGATTTCATTACTCACCTCCGCGAGACGGTAGACGTTGGCTTCGCGGGAGCGGAAGTCGCCGCCCTTGATGGTGTCGTAGAAGAGGCGAAAGGTGCTGTCGCCATCGTTTCGGTAGTTCTTGGCGGCGTTGATACCGCCTTGCGCGGAAATCGAGTGCGCGCGTCGCGGGCTGTCTTGGAAGCAGAAACACTTGACGTTGTAGCCGGCCTCACCGAGCGTGGCCGCGGCCGATGCGCCAGCAAGGCCCGAGCCCACGACGAGGATCTCGAACTTTCGGCGGTTGTTCGGGGCGACGAGCTTCAAGTGGTCGCGATAGTTGAGCCACTTGGTCTCGAGGGGGCCGCTCGGAACTTGCGAGTTCAGTGACTGCGTCATATCAGGAGATCACCCCGGTGAGAACCGCGACGGGAATACTAATGAAGCCGAGGCTCATCACGATCGAGAACGTGATGGCGAAGTGGCGCCGCCACGGGTTGTAAGCCGGATGGGCGAGCCCGAGCGATTGGAACAGACTCCACAGACCGTGGTACAGATGAAACCCGAGCAGGATGTTCGCGCCGATGTAGACCAGTGCGATGGGAACGACCTGGAAGCCCGAGACGAGGTTCGCGTAAGGATCCCCCGGGATGAAATCGTGGTGCACGTTGCCCCAGGTCAGATGCATCAAGTGGTAGACGATGTAGAAAGCGACGAGGTAGCCACTCCAGCGCATGGTGCGGGCGGCGTAGTCGAGCTGCAAACCCTGCCGCTTCTCGTAATCCGACGTCCGCGCCCGTCGGTTCAGAAGCGTCAACGACGTCGCTGACCAGATATGGAGGATGATCGCTGCCGTGAGCAAGCCGCGGACCAACCACAAAACGCCAGACTCGGGGAGCAACGGCGTGCCCATGGTTCTCAGGAACTCGGCATACGCGTTGAATTTGTCGGCGCCTTGAAACACTTTCAGGTTTCCCAGCAAGTGTCCGGCCAGCCAACCGAAGAAAAAGAGCCCGGAGACCGCCATGATCGCCTTCTTGACGATGGCGTGCTGATAAAGGTTAGAGAACCATGTCATGACTCAGAACAATATACGCTTTACAGACGTGTTTCGCGCAAGTTTTCAGGTGTTTTTGATCTGATCTCGAAGATCGAGGTTGCTGATCAGCCGGTGAAGGTAGTTGGGGTGAAGTCCCAAAAGTTTTCCAGCTTCGGTAATGCTCCCGCCGGCGCGTGATACGGCATCGAGAATGAGCTCCTTTTTCCTCTCGGCGACCGCGTCGTGGTACGAAGTGGGCCCCGAGCTCGACCCCGCTCGCAGGCGCTTCGCTTCGACGAGCATCTCCGGAAGATCTTCGGGAATAATGAGCTCGGTATCGCCGAGGACGACGGCTCGCTCGATCGTGTTCGACAGCTCGCGGATGTTTCCGGGCCAATCGTGGCGTTTCAAGATGGTGAGCGCTTCCGCGGAGACGCCGGAGACCGGGCGTTTCACCTTCTTACTGGTCTCGGAGATGAAATATCGGGTAAGAAGCTCGATGTCGCCCGGGCGCTCGCGAAGCGAGGGGAGCTCGAGCTTGATGACGTTGAGCCGGTGGTACAGGTCCGCCCGAAAGTGTCCCTGCTTCACTTCGTCGGCGAGGTCCCGATTCGTAGCTGCCACGAGACGGATATCAACCGAGATCGGACGGGTCCCGCCGACGCGCTCGAACTCGCGATCTTGGAGGATGCGCAGAAGCTGTGACTGCAGCAGTAACGGAAGCTCGCCAATCTCGTCCAAAAAGACGGTACCGCCCTGGGCGATTTCGAGCTTGCCCTTTTTTTGCTGGATCGCGCCCGTGAACGCACCTTTTTCGTGACCGAAAAGCTCGCTCGCGAGGAGATTCTCGTTCAAACCGGTGCAGTCGACTTTGACCAGGGGGCCCTCGCGCCGCTGGCTGTTGAAGTGAATCGCACGCGCGGCGAGCTCTTTGCCAGTACCGCTCTCCCCTTCGATCAGCACTGTCGAGTCCGTTGGTGCGACGCGCGCCAGGACCTTCTGCGCTTTCACGAGGAGCGGGCTCTCTCCGACCATTTCGTGCACGAGGTCGAACTCTTCGGACAAGCGGCGATTTTCTTCTCGCAAACGGCCGAGCTGACGCGCTTTTTCGAGCGTCGTTGCCGCGACGGCTGCCAGGCCCATCAGCAGCTCGAGCTGATCTTCGGGAAACGAGACCTTGGGGTCCTGCGTGTCGAGATAGATCGCCCCGACGAGGCGCTCGCCGACCAGGAGAGGAAAACTCGCGACCGCACGGACTTCCGCTGTGAGGAGACTTCTGCCCGAACCTTCATCGCCAGCGACGTCGTTACTGATGAGCGCGGTTTTCTCGCCCAGGACCTTGTCGAGAACCGTACGGCTGACAGCGAAAGGAGTTGGGCGCATCGTCAACACGTCGAGGCTCTCGGGGGTAACGCCTAGCAAGACCGCACTGCGATCGGCAGGAACGAGCGCGACGAACTGATTGAGAACCTTGTCCGCGAGAGCGTCGTCAGCCGAGGAGCCGAGAAGGCGGATGAGCTCGAGCATGACCGAAAGCGCTTTTTGGGCTTCAGGGCTTTCGAGCGCCGCAGTACGAAGTCGCTCAGGCTGAAGATAGAGTGCGTTGTTTGACTGAAGTTGAACCGTCGCACCCGTGGGGAGAGGGGAGTCCGTAAGCTCTAACTCCGGCGTTATCGGTTCAGAAGACGGATCGGTAAACAGAAAGCTAGCGCCGCCGAAGGAGATGCGATCCCCGGTCGTGAGCGTTCGTTCGGTGACGGGCACTCCGTTGACCGACGTTCCGTTGTGGCTTCCCTGGTCGACGACGCGGAAGCTATTTTCGATTTTTTCAAATTGGCAATGGTGTCGGGAAACGTATTGTGCCTCGACCACGATGTCGCGGTCGGGCTCCCGGCCGAGGGTGGTGATCTCCTCGGTCAGCTCGAAGATACCCCCCGCCGCGGGGCCGGAAAGCGCTATCAGTCTTGGAGTCGTCACGGTATCGGGACGCGCCGGGTGAGCTCGTCGAGCCAATGGAGCACGACGTGGATTCGGTTAGCGGCCGCTTCTTCCTCGCTACGGATCATAACGAAATCCCGCCGGTCGGATCGAACGTCGTAGTTCGCATAAAGTGCCCCCGCTTGGTCGTACGGCGCCTCGAGGAGCACCCGTGGCTTGGCGGGCTCAAAGCTGGGCTCGGTCACGATGTCGACGACCATGAGATTCGTGCCGCTCCGAAAAAACAGCTCGTTACCATTGCGGGACCAAACGGGCTCGTTGCCGGAGCTCGTCGACACCTGCCAGCGGCCCTCGACTCCGGGGTAGGCGCGCACGTAGACCTCGTCGCGCCCGGACTCGTCGGATGTGAACGCGAGGTAGTTGCCGTCCGGCGAGAACATCGCGCCCGCTTCGGAGTACGGTGTGCGCACCAAGGGGCGAGCCTCACCCGTTTCGAGAGTGAGGGTCCAGATGTCGAGTCCGGACTCGGGGTGGATCTCGCTGTAAGCGAGCGTCTTCCCGTCAGGGCTGAAACTCGTCGGGAACATGGCATTTCCCGGTGTCGTCAGTCGTTCGGCGACGCCGCTGCCGTCTGACGGTTTCCAATAGATGGCGTGCTCGCCGTTGCGGCTCGATCCGAATGCGATCCGATCTCCCTCCGGTGCCCAGATCGCGGCGCCGTTGGTGCCCTCCAGTGTGAGCCGCGTGAGGTTGCCGCGTTCGAGGTGAAGAGACCAAATGTCACTCGAGTCGTCGTTTTGCACGGTGGCGACGATGAAGCGTCCGTCCGGCGAAAAACGCGGGACTTGGATGGATGCCATTGGGGGGCCGATCGGTGAGGCGGAACCATCGCTGCCGACGAGCAGCATCGACGCCGGGTTGTCGATCTCGCTGTTGTCGTCGACATAGAACAGGGCGCCGTCTTGCGAGAAATCGTAAAACGTCGCGCCCGTCTGCTCGTCGACGGCGATGCCTTCAACGATCACCACCGGCTCCGACAGCAGACGACGAGCCCTGGCATCGAACGCCGCGGCGTAGAGATCACCGCCTCGTTGGAACACCAAGTGCCCCGTCGGGGTGTATCGCGCGTATGAGCCGTTGTCGACGAGTGGGCTGATGCGGCCGGTGGCGAGCTCGACGCTGGCGATGTCCATGCTATCGCGTGTCCAGAGCGTCACTAGAGCAACCGCGCCTCCGGGCAGCAGGCTCGGCCAACGGTGAGCTGGGGTGTTGGCATCGGACTCGGCCGGCGTCACCGGTTGGGGAGGGCCGCCCGTCGTGGTGACGACGCTGAGGCCGCTTTGACTCGACGGTGAGAACACGATCGAATTGGCAGTGCGATCGGAAGCGTCCGACCAGCTTGCGCCACGGGGCGTCGGGGCGTCGGCGAGTGTCGTCGGTGTTCCGCCCGGAAACGCAAGCAGCTTCAGCTTTCCCGCTGCGAAGAACCCGAGCGCACTAGTGTCGGGTGCGAAGAAGGGCCCCACACCCCCTTCTGTTCCGGCAAGGGGCACGGTCTCGAGCTGATCGAGGACGCGCTGGTAGAGTTGGGTTTGATCGCCACGGCGGGCCGCATAGACGAGGCGGCTGCCGTCCGGTGACACCGCGAGCGCTGACGCGCCGCTCAGGGACACCGTGGCGGTCGAAGGAAGGTCGATGACGAAGCGTCGCACAACGCCTGCGTTCAGTTCGCGTGGACCGAACGAGCGCCAAAGGCTCCAAAGCGACAGTGCTGCAACTGCCGCCGCGGCGACGACCAGCCAACGCGCAAGCGCGACCTGGGCGCTTGTTTTCGGTGGGAGAACCTTGGCAGGCTCGACCGGGGCTTCCTCGAGCTCGATGCGCACGTCGGCAATATCGTGGAGTCGGTCGCGCTCGCTTTTTCGCAGGCAACGCTCGAGCAACACCCGCCACGGGGACGGAAGATTGTGCGGCAATCGTTCCCAGGGGGGTGGGTCGGTCAAGATCGCAGAGAGCATGTCGGGGATCGTCTCGCGTGCGAACGGGTGCACTCCCGAGAGTGCTTCGAACAAAACGACGCCGAAGGACCACACGTCCGTACTCTTGGCCATGGTTTGGCCGCGCGCCTGCTCGGGGCTCATGTAGCCGGGGGTTCCCATGACGAGACCGGGACTCGTTTCCGAACCGTCGAACGTCGCGGTCTTCTGCGATACGGCGCGGCTCGTCGCGAGCTCTTTGCCGAGACCGAAATCCAAGAGTTTGACGGTGCCGTCGTCCGTGATCTTCACGTTGGCGGGCTTGAGATCTCGGTGAATGATGCCCTTGGTATGAGCGGCTTCGAGTGCTTCCGCAATCTGGAGGAAAATCGCTCGCGCTCGCCGGAGGTCGAGCGGACCTTTCTTCAGCCGCTGGGCCAGCGTCTCCCCGGAAATGAGCTCGAGCACCAGGTACCACACCTCGCCGTCGTGCTCGAGGCCGTGGATCACGGCGATGTTTTTGTGACTGATTGCGGCGAGAAGCTGCGCCTCGCGCTCGAATCGCGCTCGCTTGTCGGGATCGCTCGCCAAGTCCTTTGGCAGGACTTTGATGGCGACCTCACGTCCGAGCTTGAGATCGCGCGCGCGATAGACCTCGCTCATCCCACCGGTACCGAGCGGTCCGACGATCTCGTAGTCGCCGACGTGAGCGCCGGATTCGAGGAGCATCGTACGAGTTTCCCACTATTCGGCTTTTGGGATCAAGGACTTGCGCCGTTTCATCGCTGGTGTATGGTCTAGATATGATTTGGCGCGCCGGCCTGTCGTTGGTCTTTGTTGTGATCACGATTCGCGGCGCCTCGGCCGAGCTGAGTGCTACGACGGTACGAGCGTGGGAAAGCTACGTTGCTTTCACCGAAGCGCGTATCGATTCCGAGCTCGCGGACGCGAAGGGATTCCGGATGATGGATTTCATGGATCCGAGCGAGCGTGCCGAGTGCCAGGAGCTAGTGAGCTCGGGTGGCGTCTGCGTCTTGAAGCGCGAGACGCTGGACGACGAAGGCAAGACCGTCCCGGTGCCGGACGGAATGATCCACCATTGGTACGGTGCCATTCTCGTCCCCGACGTCGGTGTCGCTCGAGTCCTCGAGTTCGTCCAGAGCTATGACGACAGCGCGAGCTTCTACCCCGAAGTGGAGAGCTCCCGACTGTTGGCCCGTCGCGGCGACGTGTTCGACATCTTTTTGCGTTTGAAGCGGAAGAAGATCCTTACCATTCACTACAACACGAACCACGAGGTGACGTATCGGACCCACTCCGAGGGGCGCGCCTCGTCGCGGAGCCTGGCGACCCGGATTCGCGAAATCTCGAACGTCGGCGAGCCTAACGAATCCGAGAAACCGTTGGGCGACGACCGCGGTTTCTTGTGGGGTCTGAACTCCTACTGGCGATTCGAGCAGACACCGGAGGGGACCCTCGTCGAATGCGAGACCATCAGCCTCAGCCGCGACGTCCCGGCCGCCGCCCGCTGGCTGGTGCGCTCCTACATCGATTCCGTACCCCGCGAGTCCCTCCAGAGCACGTTGGAGCCGATTCGGGACAACCTTTCACCGCACGACTCTCCGATCCGATAGACGCAAACCCAACCGATAGCCTCTGCCGGTAGCCCGTAAGCTGTAACTCGCTGACTGGCA
>CAMYKY010000046.1:15092-42483 GCA_947259165.1 uncultured Acidobacteriota bacterium
ACCTGCGTTGCAATCTACACCCGTGTCAAAGGAGTGTGGAATGGACAACATGGTTTTCGCGAATCTGGTCGCGCGGCCGATACGCAGCTTGTCGAGCGTCGTGGGCATCGCTCTCGGGGTCGTTCTGATCCTCGTTACTGTCGGGCTTGCTCGGGGCATGTTGTTGAGCTCGGGTGAGCGCGAGGCGAATCTTCAAGCAGAGCTCGTTTTTCTGCCGCCGAGTGGGTTCGGCGCGGGTGTGTCGGCGGTTCCTCTCACCCTTCCGGTCGCCTACGCGGAAGCCATTGCGGAGTTGCCGGGTGTCGCAACGACGACGCCTGTGGCCCGCTACGTGCGAACAGGGGCACGGGGTATCGGATTCGAGCTGATCGAAGGCGTGGACTTTAGCGGGACGGGAGGCGTCGGAACGTACCCCGAAGTCACCGGTGTCGCCATCGCCGAGGGGAGATTTCCCGAAGGTCCCAACGAGATCGTCGTGGATCGTCAGCGCAGCGCCGATCCAGAGACCACGCTCGGAGCGAAGCTCGAGATGCTTGGGGAAACATTCGAGGTCGTGGGCATCTACGAGCCCGAGGTCGGTGCGCGGATGAAGATCCCGCTCGATGCGATGCAATCGCTTCTTGGGGCCGCCGAACGGGCGTCATGGATTTTGGTCAAGACGGATGCCGGCGCGTCGGTCGAAGCGGTCGCCAGCAATATCGAAGCGCAGTTTCCGGGAAATCAAATCGTTTTCACTCGGGATATCCCGGGGATGTGGGCGCGAGGGATACCCAGCTTGCAAGTGTTTCTGAACATCGTCATCGCACTTGCGGTCTTCATCAGTACGCTCACCATCTTTTTGGCGCTGTACACCGCGATCACCGAGCGCACTCGGGAAATCGGCATCCTGAAATCCATGGGTGGATCGAAGCGGTTCATCGTTGGCATCGTCGAGACCGAGGCCTTCGTTTTGAGTCTGCTCGGGATTGGAGTCGGGGCGCTGGTGTCGCTCGGTCTCAAGTGGGCTGTGGTGAGCTACACGTCGCTGATCGTTCAATTCGAATGGCAATGGGTTCTCGCTGCGTCCTCGTTGGCGGTTCTTGGCGGGATGCTCGGCGCCCTTTACCCCGCGCTCAAGGCAGCGCACCAGGATCCAGTGGAGGCTTTGTCGTATGAGTAGCGCAGTCATGATCGCGGAAAGGCGGACGACGCGAACGGGCTCGGCCGCGGTTCCGGCAGCACTTTTGACGGAATCGTTGTGGAAGAGCTATCGGATGGGGGTGACCGATGTGCACGCGCTGCGCGGGGTCGACCTTCGTATCGGCCGCGGCGACTTCGTCGCCATCATGGGGCCCTCCGGCTGCGGCAAGTCGACGCTGTTGCACACGCTCGGTGGGCTGCAATCGCCGACGTCGGGAAGCGTCGTCATCGAAGGCAGTGACCTTGCGGGCTTGACCGATGCTCAGCGGACGGAGCTTCGGCGACGACTCATCGGCTTCGTCTTCCAACGTTTCAACTTGTTCCCGACGCTCACCGTCGAAGGCAATCTCCGGCTCGCCGAGCGGATTTGTCTCGGGTGGAAGAGTGCCGAGCGTGGCGCCAAAAGACGCCTCGAGCTTTTGGACCTGCTTGGGCTCGCGAGCAAACGAGGACACAAACCGATGGAGCTTTCCGGCGGCGAGCAGCAACGGGTGGCGCTCGCTCGCGCGCTCATTCACGAGCCGGCCATCCTGCTCGCGGACGAGCCGACAGGAAACTTGGACTCGGAGAACACCGACAACGTGCTCTCGATGCTCGAGCGGGTCCATGAAGAGCTCGGACAGACAATCGTCCTCATTACTCATGACATCGATGTCGCCGAGGCGGCCCAGCGCGTCGTGCTGATGAAAGACGGAGCCATTCTTGATCGCTAGGAGCTTGAAGATGTTGCCCACACTCACGGTATTGCCGCTAGCTTGGCTGACGCTTGTTGCGGTCGCGGGGGCTTCCTCACCGGGCTCGCCGGACGTGGTGCTCGCGCGGATGCGCCAGGCGCAGTCGAGCTTGACCACGCTTACGGCGCGCCTCGAGCAAATGAAGTCGTACCCGCAACTCGGGATCGAAGATCCGGTGGAGCGCGGCTACTTCTACATGTCCCGGACACGCGCCGGCGCGACGCGGGTTCGAATGGAGATTCAGGAGCCGGAGACGCGCATCCTGACTGTTGCGGACGGGAAGTACTTGCTCTACCAACCGCGAATCAAACAGGCGGTCGAAGGCAAGCTGTCGGGCGGAGGCAAAAAGGGCCTCTTCTCCGGAATTCTGACGGGATCGCCGGGCGCACTCGAAGAGCTGGAGCGCGACTACCATGCCGAGAGCTCGGTTGAGACGACGCTGGCGGGGACGAACGTCATCGAGCTCCGGTTCACCGCGCAGCCGAATGCGGCGGTCTACTGCCAGAGGATCGATCTGTGGGTCGACCTCGCGTCGTGGCTACCCGTGCAGCAAAGCTGTCACGAGGCGAATCAGAGTGTCATCACGTTTACCCTCGGCGACATCGAGCTGAACGTGCCGCTGGAGAAAGACGCCTTCGAGGTCGTTCTGCCGTCGGATGTCGAGAAGCTTCGAGGTTAGGAGAATTCAATATGACGACGAAATCTAGATTGCTCACAACGGTGTCGTTGCTCGCCGCGTTCGCCGCCGGAGAAGCGTCCGCGGCCGAGCTGCGATCGGAAACGTTGACCGCGTGGGATCGCTACGTGGGCTGGACCGAGCACCGCATGCGCGACGACGTTCGAGGCGGTGGGAGATTTCTCGTGCAGAATGGGTTGCCCGCCGCGTTGTCGGCAGAAGCTCGCCGGAAGCTTCTCGCGGGAGAAGTGTTTGCGACCAAGCTCGAGACAACGGCTGAAGGTCGCTCTATCGACGTACCCGGTGGACTCGTCCACCATTGGCTCGGGAGTGTCTTCATCCCCAACGCTCGCGTCGACGAGCTTGTCGCGTGGCTCCAGGCCTACGACGATCACCATCGCTATTTCGACGAGGTCGAATCATCGCGATTGGTCTCGCGGGATGGCGACGATTTTCATATCTCCCTTCGTTTGCGGCGGAAGAAAGTCGTGACCGTTCACTACAATACGGATCACTTCGTGCGGTACACGCGCCACCGAGACGGCCGCATATCGAGCGCGAGCTACTCCACCCGCATCGCCGAGCTCGACAAAGCCGGCACCGCCGCCGAGGCCGAAAAGCCTCAGGGCGCCGACCGCGGTTTTTTGTGGCGTCTGAACTCGTATTGGAGATTCGAGCAAGCGCGGGGAGGCGTGATCGTGGAGCTCGAATCTGTAAGCCTGAGCCGCGGCGTTCCGGTCGCCGTCCGCTGGCTCGTGGGGAGCTACCTCGACTCCGTCCCGCGCGAATCGCTGGAAGCAACACTGCTCCCAATCCAACGCGAGGCTCCTAGAGCGTTGGTGACTGAAGACCGTCCGACGAATCTGAACGTGGCTAGCCAGAATGACTAGCGCAGATTCGGCTATCGGCGGTGAAAGCGGATGCCACTAGTACTAGTCTCCGACTAGCTTCGCCTGCGTCTCCTCGCGAGTCTTCTTCAGGAACGTTGAGAGCGAGGTTCCTCCCGTGCCCTTGGCGTCGGACTCCGGTGACTGACGTGTGATGTAGCGGATGGCGAGCTCGAGGTGAACCTTTCGGAATCGATCGAGAGCGTTGACTGCCGCGTCGTAGCGATCGGCGAGCTGGGGATAGGAAGTGCGATTCGCCAAGACGAGCGAGCGGAGGAGCGGTCCACCCTCATCGAGAGCGAGGACGAACGCTCGATGCTTCGGCGGCATGTGGCCTCGCATGGCCAGGAGGAACGGTCGGGAGTCTTCGTGCTCGTGGCTGACACCGAGGGCGGCGTCGATGGATTGGAGAAGAGAGCTCTGCGCGGCACTGCCTCCGGCCAGCTTCACCGGCGCCTCGCTCACGCCTTCGTACACGACGCCTGGCTCCGGCCACCCGGCGAGATTGGGCCGGACGCGTCGAAAGAAGATGTAGGGATCGCATTGTTCGTCGGTTCGCAGCAAGATCTCTGTCAACGCCTCGACAACGCGGCCGATTGTTTCGAGCTCGCCGGTGAGCGTATCGAGTCGCTTCCCAGCGACGGCGTCTCTCGCACGCACGATCGCCGGGAGAGCTTCGGCTCCGCGCGCCTCGATGGCGACGGTAATCAAGTAGAACCACTGCTCGTCCTGACTTCCGCGGAACAGCTGCAACGTCTCGAGGTTGTCCAGTGCGAGGCTGCCATTTCGGTCGATGCGGCGCCAGTTGCGCAGCACGATTGATGCGTGCGCAATGATCGGGGGGCGACCGAGCTGCTCGGCGAGCTTGCACCACGGCACGGCGAGCGAGCGCGGGATCCGCATGGCCGGCTCCTCGCGCGCCCAGACATAGGCGTTGCCGAAGACGGATAGCAGCAGCATCGCTCGCTCGAGCTCTTCGCGACTCTCCAGACCCTGGAGAGCCAGCGCCGGCAACGATTCGAGCGCGGGCCGCAGCTGGCCCGCGAGGAGCAGGGACGACACCCGTGGGGCGATAGCTTCCCAAGGGGCGAAATCCTTGGGCAGGCGCTCGAGCGGATCCTTCGCCGGAAGAAACCCGCGGTCCGGGTCGACCTCGTGGTCGTGCAGCAACCGCATCGATGTCATGGCCACGATTCTAATCCATCCTGGTGGGCGAGGCCCTGCAAGGCGGCGGATTTGGCTCCAGGTTTCTGACGAGCACAACGTCGCCGAGCGAATGCCGAATGCCAAATGCCGAAAGCCGGATGCCGCTAAAGCCTCTCCTCGAACCGGTGTGTCTCCCGCCTGTAATCGAAGCGCAGCACTGTGGGTTCTGAGGGGCCGGCGGTGTGGACTTCGAGGAGCGAGACGCCTTCCTGTTCCGTGAATTTCACGGCCATGTCTGCGCTTCGCTCGTGGACGAGCTCCATGTTGTCGGCCACACCGATGACGAGGATGCCGAGTGATTCGGCGAGCTCCTTGAGCTCGGCCACAGACTGGAGCAGGTCGCTCTTGCTCGCGAGTTTCTGCAGGTTGTCGATGGCGATCAGGCACGGTGCGCCAGCGCCAGAGTCCAGAAGCCCTTGCCTCAGCTCACGGATGCCAGTGACTGCGAGTCCTGGCGTCGCCTCAACAGTGTAAATCCGTTGGAGCCACTCGACGGCTTGTTCGCCGGCACGAATGATGCTCTGCCATTCGGCCGAGTCCTTGTCGTAGCGTCCGTCGCGGATGTGGGTTGCCGGGGCGTCGGAGAGGCGCGAGAGCGTGTGAAGGCGCAGCTCCGCCTTTGAGCGCTCGAAGGATAGGTACAGGCACGGGACCCGACATCGGACAGCGATCTGATCGATTAGCTGTTTCAAGAAATCGACGAGACGATGACGCTCCTCACCCGCGAGCAGTAGGAGGCCGGTGCCGAGCCCGCCCCATTCGGCGTCGAGTCCCGCAAATCCTGTCTTGAGATGCTCGCCCTGTTTCTTGGTGAGGTCGGCGAGATACCCCAACCATTCTCCGCTCTCTGGAGCTAGGACATCGTTGGCACCCGGCGGCTCTTGGGTTTGGGTTGGCGATGGAGTCGGCGGCTTGGCTTTGGCCGGAGCTCTAGCCGGAGCTGTAGGCTGCATCGGTACGGGCGGAGCCGTCTCGATCTGCTGGGCCAGCTGAGGCTTCTCAGTCTTGGCAGCCGGTGTATCGCTCCCAGCCCCCTCAGCCGATTCGAGCGGAGCCGTTTTGTCGGGTCCGACCTCTTCCGCAGCCTCCGTGGGTGGCTTGGGCTCTGGAGTGGGCGCCGGAGCTTTCGCTGCTTTCGTCTTGACCGACGGTTGGGTCTTCTCGAGGTAGTGCTCCTTGTCGGCCAGCTCCGCCGCCGCGGGCTCATCGCCGTTGCCGTTTTGTGAGCTCAAGCCATCGATCCACTCAGTCAACGTCTCCGCCGACGGCGCCTCCCCGCGGAAGAGATCTTCCAGAAAAAAGTCGTCGGGAACGTCGACCGAATGCAGGCTCAGTGCCTGCTGCAGGCTGCTGGGGTCGACGTTCATCCCGCTTTTCGACAGCGCGGTCACGGTTCCGAAAATCGATTGTGTGATCGGGAAATAGAAATTGTCGACGACAAGATTGTCGGTGATCCGCGCTTTCAACTCGGAGCTAGCCGAGTTCACGCTCAAACAAAACGTGCGGAGAACGGCGGTCTCCATCGTGAGCAATTCGGATAGCTCCATCGAGAGGGTGCTCCTTGCTATTGGCCTCGCGGCCCCAATCTTGAGTTATGTCTCTATGCTAGCAGGAGGAGCCAAATTGTGCGACGCGGTCAAATAGGCCCGCTCTTTGTTCCCGTCCCCGTTCCCGATACAACGAAATCCCCTGATCTATGGCCTCAAAACCACCTTGGTGCACTGCTCCAACTTCTTCTCGAAAAGCTCGTACCCCCGAGCCCCCTCCGCCAGCGGCAACCGATGCGACACGATCGCGCCGAGATCGTATTTGCCCCCGCGAACGAGCGGCAATAGCCGCTCCATGTATCGCCGTGCTGGGCACCGCCCCGCGCGGTAGGTGAGATTCTTGTCATAGACCTCTCCGGGCGAGAACGAAAACGTAGACTCCGTGTGCACGCCCACTGCCGAGATCACGCCGCCCGGCCGTACGAGCTCGACTGCGAGGCGACTCGCCTCCGGAGTTCCGACGACTTCCAACACGCCGTCCGCTCCGCGTCCCTCGGTCGCGTCGCCCAATAGTGTTTTGGCGTCTTGCTCGGTTGTGTCCACTGGCGTCGCACCGAACGCGGCCGCGAGCACAAGCCGTTCGGGGACCCTGTCGATTGCGAACACTCGTTCCGCGCCGCGCTCACGGGCTCCGACGATCGCGAGAAGTCCAACCGGTCCGCATCCGATCACTGCGTAGGTGCCACCGGGTCGGACAGACGCCATCTCGGCACAGAAAAAACCGGTGGCGAGAATGTCACCGAGAAACAGCGCTGTCTCTTCGTCGACGCCGCCAGGGATTTTGAAGGCGGTCGAATCCGCGAGAGGAACCCGTACAAACTCCGCCTGCGCTCCCGGCAGGCCGTGCCCATTCTCCACCCAGCCGTAGAGCTGTCCCTTTTCGCAGCGACACGTCAGCCCCTGTCGGCAGTAGAAACAGGAACCGCAGTTCGTCGTGAACGGCGAGACGATCGTGTCGCCCCGCTTCAACGATGAGACGTCACCTCCGAGCTCCACGACTTCGCCCAGAAACTCGTGTCCCATCGTCGTGCCGCGGTCGTTTCCGGGCTCACGACCGAGATAGACATGCAGGTCTGAGCCGCAAATCGCCGTCAATCGATTTCGGACGATCACATCCGTTGGCTGTTCGATCTGCGGATCGGGAACGGATTCAAATGCGACCTCGCCTATGCCTTGGAACGTCACCGCTTTCATCGAGGCAGAATCTCCTCGAGCGCTTCGAGCCACCGATCCGAGAGATGGATCTCTCCGTCGGGGTTCGGGTGGACGCCGTCGTAGGTTTGTCGGGTCGCGTCGAAGCCAGTGAATTGATCGACAACGATCACTCGCGAGGCCGGTGTTGATTTCGATGCGGCTACCTCGGGGATGCGGGCATTGAGAACTCGAATGGACGCGTTCGCCCCGCCGGTCGTGGTCGGGATGATTTGAGCGAGAAGAAACGTCGCTCGAGGTCGTGACTCGCGTACCGCGTCGATCATCTCCGAAAGCTCGGAGACGGTTGTATCGATGCTCTCGCCCTGGAACACGTCGTTGGAGCCAAGATGGATGAGCAGAACGTCGGGCTCACTCTCGATGACCCATGCGCGGATTCGATCCAGCACCTCGTCGGTGCGAAAGCCCCAGTGTCCCTCGTGGTCGCGGTCGAAATCATCGAGCGGGGGGGCGCCCCGGTGATGCGCTCTCAAGCTTCCGACAAACTCGACACGGTACCCCTCGGCTTCGAGACTCTTCCACAGCGCTCGCCGGTACGTGTTGTGTTCGGAATCGCCCTGGGTGATGGAGTCTCCTAGAGGCATGATCCGAATGGGCTGCGCGGCCGGCGTGCTCGTCGTGACTTGGGCACTGTCCGTCGTCGTGGCTCGAGGAGCGGTGCTCGACACACCCTCGCCGGAGTCGCACCCAGCCGTCCCCAGCAGGAAAGCCAGAATAGCCAAGTTGGATGGCTTCATGCTGGCTGAAGACTAACAGCTCGCCCGGCGGAGCGGAAGACGATTGGTGTATGATGCGGACGGCTGAATGATAGCTTTTTCGCCATCCTGCAGGGCTCACGACAGGCGCCCCCGAGCCGGTCGAAAGCTTGGGAGCATGGAAAACAAGGCAATTCGCCCGGCGTGACGCGATTTTGATGCAGACTGAGCACGACCACGACTCCTCGAACAGCGACCAGATTGTCGGCTTTCTCGGCCGGCTCGACCGGCGCCTGCGTCGAAACGAATCGCTGCACTCGGTAAGCCGTTGTCTTTGGGGGCTCGTCGGCCTTCTCGTGGTCCTGAAGCTCAGCGGCTGGTGGGATTCGCCAGCGACGCGGGGGATTTTGCTCGGAGCCTACGGCGCTATCGCGGCCGGGGTGATTGCGTGGCAATATACGCGTGAGCGCGGCCTCCAGCGCTCCGCTGTGGTCGCGGACTCCCGCGCCGATCTAAAGGACGCTCTGAAGAGCGCCCTTTCGTTTTTGGGACTGGACCAGCGCACCAATTGGATGGAGGTTCACATCGGTCGCAGCGCGGAAACCGCGAGCACCCTCTCGGCCGCCGAGCTTGCACCGACCGTCGTTCCGAAACCTCTTTACTATGCGACCGGGGCTGGGGTCGCGCTGGTTTCGCTGTTTTCTTGGAATCCCGGATGGCTGCAACAGCTGGAAGAGGCCGATTTCCTCACGGCGGCTCAACAGGAGCAGGTCGAGCACATCGAGGAGCTTCTCGACCAGGCGGCAGCGCTCGCACCCGAGGAGGAAAAGCTCGAAGAGCTTTCGGAGGCACTCGAGCGATTACGACGGCGTGACATCGAGCTCACCGAGAGCTTGCAGGAGCTCAGCGAGGCCCAGCAAGCCCTTGCCGCGAGCCAGGCGGAAATGGATCGTCTCGAGATGGATCTCGAGGAGCTGGGTGAGAAGCTCGACGCGGTGCCCGGCCTGTCCGAGCTGGCTGAGGCTCTGAAATCGCAAAACACCAAAGAAGCTGCGGAGCTCTTGCGCGAGCTCGCCGAGCGTATCGCAGACGCTCAGTCTTCCGAGGAGCTGCAGGCGCTGCTCGAGTCCTTGCAAAACTCGAATCTTCAGAATCAAGAGCTCGCTGAAATGATGGAGAACCTCGAACAAGCCGCGGGCGATATGACCGCGCAAGACATGGCCAAAATAGCGCAAGCGCTCGAATCCATCGCCCAGCAGATGGAGAACATGGGTGACCAGATGGCTGCCCAGCAGGACATGGAGCAAATGAGCCAAGAGCTCCAGGAGCTCCAGGCCTCGCTCGGGCAACAACAAACGGGCGAGCAGCAACAGATGGCTCAACAGCAACAACCCGGCGGCGAGGCGCAAAGCCAGGCGGGGATGATGAGCGATCAAATGCAGATGGCGCAGATGCAGGGCGACCCCTCGAGCGCCGTTCCGGTCGATGCCGGGCCGGCGGGCGATACGACGGGACCGGGCGGTCCCGGGGGGGATGAGGTTCTCGGTGAGGCGACCACACTCGATGTCCAACTGGACATGGAGATCCTCACTGCCGAAGAGAAAGACGAGCCGATCCCTGAAGAGATATTCGAGCGGCTTTCCCGGGAAGAAAAGTCCACATTGAACTATGAGGATGTGCGGCAGCCGGGGAGCTACGCGGAAGAAAGTGCCATGCAGCGCGACAGTGTGCCGTGGCAGTACCGGTCTTTAGTCAAACGATACTTCTTATCCATTCGTAATAACTCGTCGGAGTCGACCCCAGAGCCATGATCGCGATCGAGAAAGAAATCAGCCAGTTCCACAAACAATACGCGGCTGTTCAGCAAGAGATGGGCCGCGTCATCGTCGGCAACGTGGACGTCATCAGCAGCATCATGTCGTGCTTGCTGACGCGAGGACATGTCCTGCTCGAAGGTATTCCCGGCCTCGGGAAGACCAAGATCGTGCAAACGCTGTCCGATGTGTTGAACTTGAAATTCAATCGTATCCAGTTCACTCCTGACTTGATGCCGGGTGACCTCATCGGAACCAACGTCGTTCGCGAAACGGAAGACGGCAATAAATACCTGGACTTCCAGCAGGGACCGATCTTTTGCAACCTCATGCTCGCCGACGAAGTTAATCGAGCCACACCAAAATCACAGTCGGCATTGCTCGAGGCGATGCAGGAGAAGAGCGTGTCGGTTGGCAACATCACCCACAAGCTCGAGGAGCCATTCTTTGTGATGGCGACCCAGAACCCCATCGAGCTCGAAGGGACCTACCCGCTGCCCGAAGCGCAAATGGATCGATTCTTGTTCAAGCTCAAGATCGAATACCCGAACATCGATGAGATGCACGCGATCATGGACCGCACCACCCAGGTGGAAGAGGCCGAGGCAAAAGCGGTGCTCGAACAAGGGGAAGTCCTCCAGATGCGGGAGACCGTGCTGTCGGTGCCGATTGCAAAGCCGGTTCAGGACTACGCGATTCGCTTGACCCTCGCGACTCACCCGAACTCGCCGCACTCGCATGCACTCACGAACAAGTACGCGCGCTTCGGTGCGAGTCCTCGCGGAACTCAGGCGATGGTCCTCGGAGGCAAAATGCAGGCTCTATTGAACGATCGCGTGCACGTCGCATGCGAGGATATCCGCAACGTCGTCATGCCCGCCCTGCGCCACCGCATTCTTCTCAACTTCGAGGGTGAAGCCGAGCACGTCGATACCGACGATATTCTTCGGGAGATTATCAAGGATGTTCCGGAGTCGACTGAGTAAGTAACTCGCCCTACCCTCGCATACCCGGCAACGTCGGCATCGGCAGGCCTCGCAGTGCTTGGTAGTTCATGATGCCGAGATAGGCCGCAAAGATTGCCGCGAACGTGTTGCCGGTTGCGAACCCGGCAACACCGCCAGCAACGGCAACCACCAGGGATATCTGACGGGGAAGCCGATCGTCGGCTCTACCCTTGACGATGTGGACGAGCGATCGCATCACCGAACCTCCATCTAGGGGCAGAATCGGCAAAAGATTCAAGATGCTCCAAAATATATTGACGACGAGAAGGTAGAATAGAGCCAGACGACCGAGCGGGTTGAGCTCTGGCATCGGGATCTGGGTGACGCCCCAGGCGATCCCGCCGAGAAGAAGCCCGGCGCCCGGACCGGCGAGGCTGACGGCGATGCTGCGGGCCCGCGAGAGACGTCGCCCGCTTTGATACTTCGTGAGCCCCCCCATTCCGTACAACGAGATCTCGGGGTGCAATCCGTAACGGCGTGCGACGACGGCATGGCCCAGCTCATGGAAAAGCACTGACACGAACACGACGCCCACCCATATAAGAATGATGCGCACGTCGTTGCTCTGAAGGCCCAGCAGTGCGGCAACGAGAAGGAAGGACCAGTGAACATCGACAGGGAAGCCGGCGATCGAGAAGCGCATAGCACCCTAGCGTAATCGGTGCGGCGCGAATCCTCCACTGTTTGTTTCTCTGTACGTCGGGATTGGCAGCCTGATTGCATAATATTGTCTGATAGCCCAACAAAGAACCCGATTTTGTGGGGATATACCCATATTGGAATGCCGGAAAGTGTCTGCCGGCTAGCTGGAGTCGTATGGATCGCACACTCCGAAACACCTTGGTAATTCTGGCGATACCGACGCTGCTCGCGAAGCCGGTGCACGCGGGCTTCACGGACTGCGCTACGAGTTGGTCCAACTTCAACACCCCCGGCTTCGTGTCCGAGTACACCTACCAGGGGCAGGTCATTGCGGATGAAGAAACCTCCGCGGACTCGTCGCATGGGCCCGCTGCCGTCACACCGCGCTGGACCGACCTCGCCTCCGGCTCGCCTGGCGCTTTTCCCGGACCCGAGGCCACATCGTACTTCGGCTATTACAACGGTGGCACCGTGTACGACCCGAACGATCCAGTCACCATGGAGGACGACTACATCTTGTTCCGGATGCGGGTCGAGGGTGACCCGAGTAGGAGCGTCGCCTTCGACTCCAAGCACTGGAACGTCCTTTTCGATGTCGACGGAGACGGCTACAGAGAATACTGGGTCGATCTCGACGGATCGTTCAACTCGGGTCCGAGAGAGGATCGGCTCCAGATCCTGTACGACAACTCTAACCGTCAGGACATCGCCGACGCCGATGCCGCGCGAGTCGACGTCTTTACCGCATACCACAGTCCCGACGGCGACGCGTCGTGCTCCGGCGGCTCACCGGGTCTCTCGCACACCCAGTCGATGCCGGTTGGAGATGGCACCGGCGACTACTGGATCGAGATGCAAGTTCCCATGACGGCGTTCGTGGATTCGAACGGCAATCAGGTCTTGTATCCCGATTCGCCGGTCTCTTTCGTGTTCTCGACCGGTGCTTCGAACCAGGACCCGCTGCAAAAAGACTTCATGCAAGACTTGGACTTCTTGACGCTGGCCGATCCCATAACTTTCGGCGATACCATCATCCCGAACGGCCAACCGTTCATCGAGTTCACCGACGTGAACCTGGAGCTGGTTAATTTCTACTCGGTGAACGAAGACGTCTACATTTATCTCACAGACCCGGCGGCGAACACCGATCCGGCTGCCGTCGAGTGTATCAACGTGACCGTGAGCGACCCGTCGACAGGGGACGACGAGTCGGTAACGTTGTGCGAGTCAGGACCGAGCACGGGTATCTTCACGAATCGTGGTGGAATCTGTGCGGTCACCATCACCAACCCGAGTCCCGCACCCACGCCGCCAACTGCCTGGCTCACGGGAATTCGTACTTCGAACACCACCGTCGACGAAAATTGGACTGCCACATATAGCGCATCGACTGCCAACTGGACGATCGTCGGAAGCGTCTCGGGAGTCCAGACAGCTACGGCATCCCACGGCGTCGCTTACACGAGCGACACCGGCGAGCTGTCGTTTACGCTCTATGAAGACGCGTCTCGGTTGGTCGACGGCACGGTGCTCTCGACGTGCACGCGTGCTGCCGATCCGCTGCCAACCTCTTCGACCGGCGGAACGGACGACGATGGCGATCTCCAGGTGTTCTCCGGGGACGATATCTTCGTGTCCTACACGAACTCCAACTTCTTCACGGTCACCGACACGGTGCCGATCGTGGGCGTGTGCGACGCGTTCATTTCGTTCACGCGCGCGAGCGGCTTGCCGTCGACCGATTTCACGCTGTCCACGGATCCTTTGCTGAGCGACCAGATCTACGTCACCGTTTTTCACACGGAAGCGAACGCGAACCCCACGCTCGCGGAGACTATCACGGTCGTATTGACCGGTTACGACACGCAGACGCTGACACTCACGGAAACTGGGCTCGACACCGGTGAGTTCCGGAATTCCTCCGGGCTTCAATCCCAGATCGATGACGGCACCGTCACGCCCGAGGACAATCTTTGGGAGGACGTCGATCTCGGGACGGTGACGGCTACGTACAACTACATGTGTGGTGGCTCGTCGTTCTCGGCCGACACCCAGGCGGCGCTGTTTGCGACCGTTGAAGGCGGGCGCGTTCGGTTCACCAACGGCGCGGGAACCCGCGACGTCGATCTCTATGGCTCCAGTTTGCCGGTGTGGCTCGAAGTGACGGACCCGAACGCCTGTGCCACCGGCGGCACCCTCCAAGTGACGGTAACGAGCCCGGTGGGAGATTCGGAGACACTCACGCTCTACGAAACGTTCACGGGCTCGGGCGCCTACATGAACCGTGCGAACGATCTGCTAACCACTTCGGCTTCTGCGGTGGTAACGTCCGCATCATCCACGTTTCTGACCGATGGCGTCGTGGCTGGAGACGCGTTCGCCATCGCGACCGGCCCGGACATCGGGACCTACATCGTGGCCACGGTGGACAGCGAGACCCAAATCACGCTGACGACGACCCTATCAGTGACGCGTACCAATATCAGCTTCAACGCAACACCTTTGATGACGGCAACGAACGACGGGAGCGTTACCGCCGACGATGACGTGCTCGAGGCGGACCATGAAGATGTGCTCACCGTCAGCTATGCAGATTGCGATGACGGTGATTCCGATAGCTCGAACGACTTAAAGATTGACACCGCGGTCTACAACGCGCCCTCGCTTCTGATCAACGAGGTGCTGTTCTACCCGGATACGGCAGCGTCGTCGTGTCAGACCGAGGCCGTCGAGCTCTTCAACGCGGACTCGATTCCGATCACCGCGACCGGCTACGCGATCACTGACGAGGACGGATTTTCCTACACCGTGCCCCAGTTTTCGGGATCGGACATCGTGCTCCAGCCCGGCGAGAAAATCTACCTGTCGCTGTGGGACGGGAGTCCTCCGAACGATTTCTTCCTCACCGACACGTACTATCTGTTCACATCGGCTGGAGCCACGTTCCCATCGGATCGGTTCGCGGATCCGGCGAGTGGCGACCCGGCGGACCAGATCACGCTCTTCGACGGGTCGGGCGTAGCACAGGACTATTACGGGTGGAGCGCGACGCTATCGCCTTCGCTCGATTTCTACAGCGACGATTCCCCCGCCGTGCTGCGTTCGATTTGGCAGGATGACGCGTTCTCGAACGTCGGCGCGATTCCGTTAGCCTCGTCGATGGCTAGGACGTCCGACGGTTTCGACACGAACCAACCTACCGACTGGGGCATCGTTACCAACAACGCTTGCCAGATCATCCTGACGCGCGCTTTCGTCTCCTCGTTCCGTGTGTTTCGCGAGGGCGGTGCCATGGTTGCGGAGTGGCAGACGAGCTCGGAGAGTGGGACGCTCGGATTCTACTTGTTCCGATTAGACGAGCGGGGGGAGCGCTACGTTCGAGTCAACGGCGATCTCCTCCCCGGACTTATCGATGCGCCCCAGGGCGGCACCTATCGGGTTGTCGACCTCGGTGCCCGCGGATCGGAGCTCACCTACGTCCTCATGGAAGTGGAGTCGTCTGCATCACGTACGCGACCCGTATTCCACGGGCCCTACACCGTCACTCCCGATGCAGCCAGTTTTGCGAGCAATCGCAGGCGCGGAACTCGACAAGAGAGTGTCCCGCACGGGATGACCCCGCGTGAGGTCCGTCGTTTGATCGCACACGAGCAGGTTGAATTGAATCAGACGCGACGGGCTCACCGCGCTCGCCGCGCGACACAGCTGAAGATCGCCGTAGAAAACGAGGGTCTCTACAAGCTCGGTGCTGACGAGCTGGCGAGCTGGTTCGACATCCCCGAGCGAAGAATCCGTAGGATGCTCGCGAGTGGTGGCTTGCGGTTGACCCATCAGGGCCGCCCCGTTGCGTGGACGAGCTCCGCCGATGGCAACGAGCTTCTTTTCTGGGGACAGGCGCTCGATAGCATCTATACGCGGAAGAGCACTTACTGGCTCTCGCTGAAGTCCGGGGTGCGTATGCGACGCGCCCGGTCTGCCCGTACGCGGCGCAGAGTGACCGAAGGCGTGGCCTTCTACCACACACTACGCGCTGAGGAAGACCATTTCCCCGCTACTACCGTCGCCACGGATCCAGAGTCGGACTACTGGCATTGGGAATTCATCAGCGCCGGGAACCCGTCCTTCGGGCGTCACGCGTTCACGCTAAACGCGATTGGGGTTGCGGACGCTCCGGTCGAGGCGAGCCTGAAAGTGCATCTGGTGGGCGCGACGGACACCGGGGGAGCATCGGTGCGCGATCACCACGTACGCGTGCGTCTCAACGGGTATCTCGTGGGCGAAGGACGTTTCGACGGTATTGGCGCGTTCAACGAGGCGTACTCTTTCGACCAGAGTGTTCTCAGAGAGGGCGACAACACGGTTGAGCTCGAAGGTGTGCTCGATACGGGAGCACCGTTCAGTGTCTTCTACATCGATGCGTTCGAGCTCACGTATGCGAAGACGTTTCAAGCCGATGCGACGCCGTTCGTTTTTGGTGCGGACGGGGATCGCGTGCTCTCGGTCACGGGATTGACGGAGCCTGACGTCACGCTCCTAGATATCACCGATCCGAAGCGCCCTAAAGTGGTCACGGGAATGAAGATTTTCGTCGACGGGGACACGTTTACTTTGCGGTTCAAGCCCAGATCCGCGGAGTCGATTTTTGCCGCGGTGACACCGAACGGTATTGCCGCGCCGGATGCGGTCTGGGCGGATCGGCCCTCGAACCTGCGCGCCGCGTCGAACGCCGCTGACTATGTCGTCATTGCACCCGCTTTGTTCGAGGAGGCGGCTGGTGAACTTGCGCAACTCCGACGCTCTCATGGATTGACGACAAAGGTCGTTCTTCTCGAAGACGTGCTCGATGAGTTCAATCACGGCATCGCGTCTCCCCATGCCGTTCGAGAGTTTCTCGCGCACGCCTATCGGCGCTGGAGCACCGCGCCGCGTTTCGTTGTGCTTGCCGGCGCCGGCAACCTCGACTACCGAGACAACCTGGGCATTGGCGGGAATCTCGTACCCCCACTCATGGTGACGACGCCCGACGGGCTTTACGCCTCAGACAACCGTTTCGTCGATGTCGACGAAGACGGTTGGCCGGAAATGGCGGTCGGCAGGATCCCGGCTCTCACGCCAGTGGAGCTCGAGGCTTACGTCGCGAAGCTCGGCGCCCATGAATCCGGTGGCGGATCGTTGTGGCGGGATTCGCTGCTGCTCGTCGCCGATGACGACCCGTGGAGTACGGCAAACTTTGCCGGCGATACCGAATCGATGGTGGCGATGCTTCCGGACAACGTTACGGCGGAGCGGATTTTCCTCCTTGACCAGAGCGCGAGTGAAGCGCGCACCCGGGTTCTCGACGGGTTGAGCGCCGGCGCGCCCCTTCTCAACTACGTCGGTCACGGCGGCCTCGACCGTTTAGCCGACGAGATGCTGCTCCACACGAGCGACGTCGAAAACCTCGGAAACGGAGAGCGCCTTGCCGTCGTGACCGCGTTCTCCTGCAGCATCAATCGCTTCGAGATCATGGGTTTTCAGTCGCTAGGCGAAGTGTTGACGCTAGAGCCAACCGGCGGCGCAGCGGCAGTGTGGGCACCTTCCGGTCTTTCGCTCGATATCGAGGCACGAGCGCTCGGAAGCGCGTTCTTTGACTCGGTGTTCTTGCAGCACGAGCCGACACTTGGTGAGGCGATTTTGAGCTCCCTCGGCGTCTATCGCGAGACACGAGGCGGGATACTTCTCCCGTCGATCTACACCCTTCTCGGTGACCCGGCGACTCGGTTGAAGTAACGGCCCGACCGAGCTATTCGGATAGATTGCGATATAGCACGCGGATCATCTGGTATGCGTGAACGTAGTCATCCACCTCGAAGCGCACCGAGTAGCGTCCCGTACGTTCGATCGTCGGAAGAATCGAGGCAACGTCCGCCAGGTCGGGGTTTTTGTAGGTGATGTCCACGGTCACGGGCTCATGGGGTAGCGTCGGCTCAAAGGAGTCGAGTTGCTCGATTGCCTTTCGTGCGCCTTCTCGAATGAGGCGTCGCGCTTCATCCGGATGGAGTAGCTCTGCGGTTCGCCGCCGAATGTGTCGCTTCACGACAACGGTCTCGATGCTCCCGTTCACGAGGGTGCGAATCTCATTCGCGAACGCGTCGTCACCGGTAGCGAGCACCACCGGGACGCCGTAGCTTCCCGCGGCACGCGCGTTCATGCCGCCCTCGCTCATGGAGCGTCCGTTGACACTGATGTCGGCGACCTTACCACCCGAGCCCGTGTGAGCAAGAATCCCTGGCTGCCCCTCCATGGCGTGGTAGCCGATGAAGAAGACGGCATCGAAATCGGCACTGATGCCTTCCATCATCCCGAGGGCCTTCGAGTTGTTGCTGATGAGTGACACCGGTGCGCTCAGCTCTTCGATTTTCACGTTGCGCATGGTGCCATGAGAGTCGTTCACGAGAAACTCACTCGCGCCTGCCTCGCGCGCACCCTCGATGGCCGCGTTGACGTCGGCGACGGTGAGTTTCCGGCCGCGTTCGTACTCGGCGCCTGCGCCGCCAGTCATCTCGGAGTGGGCGATGCCAGAAATGCCTTCCATATCGACGGAGATAAACACGCGGATGGGATCCTGGGCAGAGCCAATGGAGGCGACGAGCACGAGTAGTAGAGCCAAAGCGGATTTCATGGCTACTATCTTACCGTGGGCTAGTGCTTGGAGTTGGCTGCGCAACGTCGCGAGGCGACGCCGGGCCATGGCGTGGTCGGGTTGACTCCCGGCCTTCGTTTGAGGGAAAAGGGATGCATGAAAGAGACTGTCTGCCTACTTGTATCGCTTGGGACCGCCGTTGGCCTGACGGGCTGTTCCGCGCCGTGGGAGCTCCCCCCTGGAATTGACTTGAGCACCGCTCAGCTCATCGATCTTTCGTACACGTACGACGACGAGACTCTTTACTGGCCGACGTCGCCCACGAGTTTCGAGCTCGAACAGCTCGAGTATGGTGTCAATGAGGCCGGCTACTTTTACTCGGCCTACTCTTTTTGCACGCCCGAGCACGGCGGGACGCACCTCGATGCCCCGATCCATTTCGCGGAAGGCGGCCGAACCGCGGGTGAGATCCCGGTGCGACAGCTCATCGCGCCCGGTGTCGTCATCGACATGTTGGACGCTGCGGCCGAGGACGCTGATGCGCGCCTGCGCTTGGAGACGATCTCGGCCTGGGAAGCCCGGAATGGGCCGGTTCCCGAAGGCGCCATCGTGTTGCTGCGAACGGGGTGGGGTAGTCGGTGGCCGGACGCGCTACCTTATTTAGGAGACGACACGCCCGGGGATGCGTCGAATCTGCACTTTCCGGCTTACGGGGAGGAATCTGCGCGGTATCTCGTGGAAGAGCGCCGGGTTGGGGCGCTGGGGGTCGACACTGCCAGCATCGACGCCGGCCAAGCGACGGATTTCATCGTGCACCAGATCGCGGGCGGTGCGGGCGTGCCCAGCCTCGAAAATGTTGCGAACATGGACGGACTGCCGGAGACGGGGTTCTGGGTCATCGCGCTACCGGTCAAGATTGGGAGGGGGTCGGGGGGGCCGGTGAGGATTGTTGCGGTGATTCCTTAGCGGCAACGGGATACGGGTACGCAACCCCTCACTCCGGGGTGCAGCGCATTAGACGGACGCCTCCGACGTCCGCTGTGAATCCGAGGTTCTCGTAATAGCGTTCGAGCTCGGGGAGACAATAGAGCTCGAAGTGCCTGACGCGGGCGAGACGCGGGTCGGAGACGACGTTTTTCATGAGCTTTTGGCCGATCCTCTGACCGCGGAAAGCAGGGTCCACGATAACATCGAAAATCAGCGCCTTGAAAACGCCGTCGCTGAGGACTCTGGCGAAGCCGGCGAGCCGCTGGGTCTCGGCCGCGCAGATTCCATAGATGTGGGCGGAGCCGGCGAGCATCAGGCGGACGTCCTCGAGACTACGTCCAGCCGTCCACCACTCGCCCTGGTAGAGCGCGTGGAGCTGAATCGTCTGGGACTCGGTGAGTTGGTCGGCGTTGTTGTACAGCATTCTCAACCTCGCGATGTTGGGCGCTATGATACCGCTGGACGCAACATCGGCGGAGGTGTCTCGGTGCAATTGAACCCTTTTCATTTGGACGAATGGGTTCGTCCGCAAGGTGGCTTGACCGCGTTCCCGCGTTTGGCGGTCGGACTCCTTTCGGGTATCAGTGCCGGGGCCAAATCTTGACAAAATAGCTTCTCTCTCCTTTAATTAATAGATACACAAAAATCAAGAATCACTAGCGTTTTTGATCAGGGCGTCGTCCGCGTTTTGTGGCGCGCACTGGGGGAGATCTGTTTACGAACCACAAGCTGACTGCCTTGATACTGGTCGGCTTCGCCGTGCTCTGGGTCGCCATTGCAGGGCTCGTTGCGCTCGATGGACTGATCTCGCGAGAGCAATTCGAGGCGGACCTCGGTGAGCTGGCGGGCATGCTCGAAAGCGCGACTCCGCCCGCCCTCATCTTCCGTGACCGAGAGGCCGTGCAGCAAACCCTCTCGATGCTACGAGCCAAGCCGAGGATTGTACGCGCTTATGTCGTCGATGAAGAGAGCGAGATCGTCGCGCACTTTGAGCGTGAAGGCGCCGTCGCCGAGCTTCCCTCGCACACCTCACTGGAGAGGACCGATTGGCGCTATCGGGAAGACAGCCTCGTGCTCATTCGTCCCATCGTTTCCCACGGGACGAGCCTGGGAACGCTGTATCTGGAATCCGACATCCAGGTGCTGAGCATGCAGCGTCGAGCTCATCTCACGCTCCTTGTCGGCTTGGTCCCCGGCTTTCTGGTCGCAGCCTTTGTCCTGTCATGGGTCGCCCGCTCGCAAGTGTCCAGGCCCGTGCGAAAGCTCACGCAAGCGGTGAGGACGGCGTCGAGCGCCGAGGACTATACCCTGGATGCTAGCTTCGAGTCTTCCGGCGCGGTGGGCGGCGCGGTCGGTGAGCTCGGCGGTGCGTTGAACGAAATGTTGTCGCGAATCCAGAGCGTGGTTGGGAACCTGACGATGGCGAAGGGCGCTGCCGAGCATGCGAACGCTGCCAAGAGTCACTTCCTCGCGAACATGAGCCACGAGCTCAGAACCCCTCTCAGCGCCATCATTGGCTATGCCGAACTGCTGCAAGAAGAGGCCGGCGACGGCGGCCATGCCGAGCTCGTGCGAGATCTCCAGAGAATTGACGCCGCAGCAAAACACGTCCTCGCCCTCATTGATCAGATTTTCGACCTCGCGAAGATCGAGGCGGGGAAGATGGAGCTCGTCCTGACGGAGGTACGCCTCGACGCACTCGTGGACGAGGTCGCAAAAACCGTGGAGCCTCTCGTCGAGAAGAACCACAACACGCTGCGCGTTCGTTGCGACTCCGACGTGGGTGAGATGTGTGGTGACCCCATGCGCCTTCGCCAGATTCTTTTCAATCTTCTCAGTAACGCCTGCAAGTTCACGGACAACGGCACGATCTCTTTGGAGGTCTACCGCACCAGCGATTCGATCCTGTTCCGCGTCGCCGACACCGGTATCGGGATGACCCCGGAACAAACGACGAAGGTTTTCGAGGCGTTCCAACAAGCGGACGCGTTCACCAGCCACTGGTATGGCGGTACCGGGCTCGGCCTCGTCATCTGTCGTGAGTTTTGCCAGCTCGCGGGGGGTGATATCGATCTGTCGAGCGAGTTCGGAAAAGGAACGGCGTTCACGGTGCGACTCCCTATCGATCCTTCGAGTGCGGGGGCGTCTCTGAAAGACCGAGGCTCGATTCTCGTGATTGACGACGAAGAGAGTGCTCGGGACCTACTATCAGCACGATTTACCCGAGATCGGCTTCACGTGGTGACGGCCGCGAGTGGCGAGGAGGGGCTCGAGATGGCGCGCACGCTTCGACCTCGCGCGATCACCCTGGATGCGATGCTTCCGAGTATCGGCGGGAGCAGCGTCCTGCAATCGTTGAGGGACGACGAGGAGCTTCGATTAATCCCGGTCGTGGTGATTGCACTCAGCGAGGATGAAGAAATGGAAGCGTTCTCGCTCGACCTTCTTGCTGAAAGAATCGGGGCCATTGTGCGAGCAGAGTCGTGAAGGCCCACGAACGACGACGCGCCCACCTCCTGGTCGTCGACGACAATGAAGGCAATCGTGACATGCTGTCGCGTCGGCTCGGAAAGAGCGGGTTCAACGTCGAGGCGGTATCGAGCGGCCGTGAGGCGCTCGAAAGAGTCGCCCAAGGAGAGCTCGATCTCGTGCTGCTCGATGTGATGATGCCGGGTATGAGCGGGCTCGAAGTGTTGAAGGTGTTGCGAGAGCGGCATTCGACGACCGAGCTTCCGATCATCATGGCAACCGCCAACTCGAAAAGCGAGGACATCGTCGAGGCCCTCGAGCTCGGCGCCAACGATTACGTGACGAAGCCGATCGATTTTCCGATCGCGCTTGCGCGTATCGAATCCCAGCTGCGCCAAAAACTGGCAGCGAAGCCCAACGGCGGCGACGTCGGTCACACAGTCGGGTCGGGCACCACCCTCGAGGGCAAGTACCGTCTCGTCGAGTCCCTGGGCTCGGGAAACTCCGGTGTGGTCTACCAGGCGACACATCTCGCCTTGGAGCAAGATGTCGCTGTCAAGATACTCCACACGAGTGGTTGCGCGTCGGCTGAGGCGCTCGCTCGATTCCGGCGTGAAGGGATCTCGACGTGTCTCGTCAAACACCCGAACGCGGTGTCGGTTCTCGATTTTGGCATCACGAGCTCGGGCACGGCCTATCTCGTGATGGAGCTTCTCGACGGCCGTTCACTCGCTGAGCTGCTAGGCGAGCTCGACGAGTCTCGAGCGACGCTTTCGGTGGAGCGATGCGCGGAGATCTTGCGCCCGATTTGTGATGTGCTGACCGATATCCACAAAGCCGGGATGGTGCACCGGGACATCAAGCCTGCGAACGTCTTTCTCCATCGAGGTCGCGTCGGCGAGGTTGTCAAAATTCTCGATTTCGGCATTGCGAAGCTTGTCGGAGATGCTGCGTCCGGCGAGCAGCTAACCGGCGAAGGCGGGATCATTGGAACGCCGGCTTATATGGCGCCGGAACGTTTCGAAGAGATTCCCTACGACGGGCGTGCGGACGTCTACAGTGTTGGCGTGATGCTCTATCGCATGCTCGGCGGACGGGTCCCTTTTCCCGCGAAAGAGTTGATGGCCGTCGCCATGCAGCATCTGCGTGAGACGCCTCCTCCGCTAGCGCAGTTGAATCCCGACGTGAGCTCGGAGGTCGAGACCGTCGTTTTGCAGGCGATGAGTAAGGACATGGCCGAGCGCCCCGGGGCGGCCGAGCTCATGAAGAGCTTTGGGCGGGCGATGCGCCGCCGGGTCAGCGATCGGTAGAGTGCCCATAGAAAGGCGTCAAGAACCATGCATACCAAGACGGCCGTTCTCGCGTTTTGATGGACGCCGGCTCAGGTCAGCAGATCGAGATGAGCGCCGCGCAGCTTTTCGGTGCTGGCGCGCTGTAATGTGAGCGTTGAAGGCGATGTTCGCGTGAGCGTTATCGCCCGTCAGCGTCCTTGTTAACCTTCGCGGAGAGCTGATTGAAGTCGAGATCCCGGCGCTCGGGTCAGAACGGCAAGTGCCCTATGTGCCTAATGGCCAAGGACTTGCGACCGAGCTGCGTTTGGCGAGTTCGTCGAGCACAACCGTGAGCGGCCACCTCGAGCTTCGTCTCGAAAACGGGCAGCCTGCGCGTGAAGCTATTCTGCGGTGACGCATGAAGGTTTCAAACCGTGTACAATGGCTAAATTAGGAGGTCTGTTATTACTAGCAAAGTATTTGTCGGCAACATGAGCTATGACACGACCAGTCGCGAGCTAGAGACTCTCTTCTCTGAAGTCGGCGAGGTCGTTGAAATTTTTGTCCCAACCGATCGAAGCACCGGTCGCCCCAGAGGATTTGCATTCGTCGAGTTCACTGAGGCGTCTTCGGTAGCGACTGCCATCGAGAAGTTTGATGGCCACGAGCTCCAAGGTCGGAACCTTCGTGTGAGCGAGGCCGCGGAACGTCAGCGGCGTCCGCAGGGCTTTTCCGATGCCGGTGGCGGCGGAGGCGGCTACGGAGCAGGCCCTCCCCGAGGCCCAAAGGGCGGCGGTGGCAAGCCCAAAGGAAGCCGTCGCAACATTCGCGGAAAGAAACGCGGGTTCTAAACCTCTCGCGTGTGAGTGCCTGAGCTACCGCAAATACGGTTTCAACACCGCCGAGCCTAGCCAGAGACCTATCCCGAGAACGCCGATCGCGTGCCATAGCACGAGCGGCCCGAAGTGGTCGTAGAGGTAGGTGCCCGCGATCGGCGCGACGATGAACGCGATTGCGTACGCCATCGTGTACAACCCCATGTACCGTCCTTGAACGCTTGCGCCTGCGCGCTCGGCAACGATGACGTTCAGGATGGGTAGCGCCAGCATTTCGCCGAACGTCCACACGGCGACGGTGAGTGCCAGGTACCACGTGGCGTTGTGGTACGGCATCAACCCGTAGCCGGCGCACAGAAGAAGTGCTCCGACGCCGACGACACTCATTCGATCCCGGCGCGAAACGAGGTGGATCAAGATCATCTCGAAGGCGACGATTAGAAGCGCGTTGAGCGAAATCAGCAGCCCGATCGCGTTTTCCTGGAAGCCGATGTGCTCGCGCAAGTAAAGCGGGAGCGTGCTGAAAATCTGGAACAACACCGACGCTATCAATACCACGAGGACGAGCAGACAAAGAAAAGGGATGTCTCGAAACGGACTTCGTGCCGTCGTCGTTTCCTGTCGGTCGCGTCCGGCGTTGGGGACGGCAGCAACCTTCAGCAGCAACAAGGCCCCGACGAAGCAAGTGAGCGCGTCCCCAATGAACAGCCAGCGGTAGCCGTAGAGCGCTAGCGTGCCCCCGACTGCCGCACCGATGCCGACGCCGAGGTTGACGGCTAGGCGGAGAAATGCGAACGCTTTCGGTTTGAGGTCTCCGGGCGCGCGCTCGGCGAAAGCGGCCATGACTGCCGGCCGGAACGCCTCGACCAACACCGCGACGATGAACAGCGACAGCCCGAGGAGCAGGGGTTCTCGAATAGCGCTCATCACGAGAAAACCCGCGCCACCAGCAATGAGGCTCACCTGCTGAGCTCGAACCGCGCCGATGCGGTCGCTCAGCGCGCCGCCCAAATAGGCGCCGCACACCGCGCCCGCGCCATAGACTGCGACGAGACGGCCCGCCGCCCCAACGCTCAAGCCCCTCTCGACGGTGAGATAGAGCGACATGAATGGCAGCACCATCGTGCCGCTTCGATTCACCAGAGCGGTGATGCCCAGAATCCACAGGTCTTTCGAAAGCCCGGAAAACGCTTCTCGATAGACCCGGGCCAACGAGCTCATCGGGCACATGGTAGATCACAAAAGAGTCAGGTATTCTGTCAGAAATGGTTTTCTCAATCGTTATTGCTGCCGGTATCGTCGTTGTCGGAGTCTACGTGCTCGTCCGACACGAGGACCGCGTCGCTGCTGGAATGGCGGCGCTCCTCGCGGCCGCCGTGTTGGGGACGTGGTTTGTGGGTGCTCGCGAATATGACCGGCTCGAGGCTGAGCTACGAGTGAGCCAAGAGAGCGTCGCACAGCTCGAAGCGGCCCCCGCGCAGCGAGGGTTCTCCGCAGATGCGCGTGCCGAGCTCGTGCACAAGCTCAGCAACTACGTCGGCCCGACGGCGTTCGTTCTCGCCAACTCGTCTGACATGGAGACATCCGAATACGCGCGGGAGATCGGCTCCATCCTGAACGAGGCTGGCTGGGAAGTCCCACCGTCGTTTGGCACGATGTACCGCCCCGTGCTGCAACCGGGGCAAGAAGACGTTCCGCCCGGTGTCATTCTGGGCGTATCCGACGACGTCCCTGGCACGTTCGGGATGTCGATCCACAACGCCTTCCGCGAAGCCGGCGTTGACGTCGTAAGAGGCCCCCACTGGCCCGGAACCGAACACCCTATATCAATATTAGTAGGCCCCAGCCGCTAACTCCAAAGGAAACAACTCCGACCGAGTCCGCGCCGTCGACATGAGCTCACGTGCCCGAGCGACGACATCGTCGTGCTCGAGAGCGACGTTTGTGGATTCGCTGGGATCGATCTCGAGATCATAGACCTCGATCGCGGTCTCCGTGCCCGCGCGAAACGCCTTGAACCTTCCAAGTCGAATCGCCTGCGCACCCTGAAACTCCCAATACAAATACTCTGGCGCTGACTGCTCCTGACCGAGCAGAGACGGGACAAACGAGGTCCCATCGAGGCCTGTGGGCAAATCCGCACCCGCGAGCTCCGCAAACGTCGGGAATAGATCCCAAGACGCCGAAATGTGCTCGCTGACGGAGCCCGGCGCAATCCTGCCCGGCCAGCGCGCAATCAAAGGAACCCGAATACCGCCTTCTTGGAGCTCCGCCTTCCGCCCGCGCAATCCGCCGCTGCTCTCGAAGAAATGACGATCCACACCGCCAACCCAACTTGGTCCGTTATCGCTACTGAACATCACGACCGTGTTCTCGTCGAGCTCGAGCTCGGTCAACAGCTCCAGAATCTCCCCGATGTCCCGATCCATCCGCGTGATCATCGCCGCGTACGCCGCGCGTGGTGTCGGGTGAGGAAGATACATGTTGTCCCCGAGGTAGGGCGTCTCGGGAAAAACACCTTCGTAGTCCGCGAGCGAATCGTCCGGGACCTGGAGTGCGAGGTGAGGCGCGACGTAGGGAACGTACAAGAAAAACGGAGAGCTTTCGTTGTCGCGAATGAACCGAAGCGCCTCTTCCGTGAGGAAGTCCATCGCGTAGTCGACCCCGCGGTACGCGTCGTAGGACTGGGGCTCCTCCGCGACTTCTTGATGGGGATGGAAGTAGTCGTTTCGGAGGATGTGTTTGTCCCCGTTGCGCCAAAGATGAGTCGGATAGTAGTTGTGGGCGATGCGCTGACAAATGTAGCCATAGAAATGGTCGAATCCTTGGCGGTTCGGATCGCCGCTCGAGTCGACCCAGCCCAGGCCCCACTTCCCGATCGCTCCGGTCCGGTAACCGGCGCTTTGCAGCCGATGCCCGATGGTCACCGTGTCCTCGAGGATCGGACGCTGGCCCTCGAGGCTCGGGTCGTTCCAGACGTCCCCGCGCTCGTCCATCTCGTCGTTGTCCCGAATGTACGCATGCCCGGTATGCATTCCGGTCAGGATCGTGTCGCGCGACGGAGCACACACGGGGCTTCCCGCGTAGTGTTGCGTGAAGCGGATGCCCTCCGCGGCGAGTCGATCTAAATGAGGCGTGCGGATCTTGGTCTGACCATAGCTTCCGAGCTCCCCATAACCCAGGTCGTCGGCAAGGATATAGATAATGTTGGGCGGGCGCAGCGGCTCTGACGGCTGGGCGCACGAGGCACCGACGAGCAGCGCAATGAGCAGGATGGGTCGCATTCGCGACTAGTGCGTCATCGCATAGATCGCGATGTTGACACCGACGGGGTACGCACGGATGGAAAAACGATAGAAGAACTCGTCGTCTTCACCCTCACGCTCCCAGCCATCGGCGATGTCGGTGTTGTGCGTCATGATGACCATGAGCCGCCCTTTGTCGTCGAAGATTCCGCGAAAGTGAGGCTCTTCCGTTTCCCATCCACGCTCGGAGGTGCCGGCCCGGCCGGAGCGACGCCAGAACTGAATCGATGGAATTTGTGGAATCTTCCTCACGGTGAAAAACGATTGGAAGATCGGATGGTCGAGCGGCACGTCGACGATCG
>CAMYKY010000047.1:0-3478 GCA_947259165.1 uncultured Acidobacteriota bacterium
GTCGCGACGGTCGCGATCCCTTCTTTCTTCGCAAGTGCCATCAAGCTGGTGTTGACTGTCTTTTCGTTCTGGAGTCCGAGGTTGTTGTCTTGGATCTCGAGAAATAAGTTCTTGTCACCAAGGATGTCGCGGTACTGCCCGGCCGCGCGAAGTGCTTTTTTGTCGTCCCCTCGTAGCGCCGCTTGCGGGACCTCGCCCTTCAAACAGGCGGACAACCCGATGAGACCCTCGGAGTGCTCTGCGAGAATCTCTTTGTCGATTCGCGGTTTGTAGTAGAAACCCTCGAGGAACCCTTTTGAGACGAGCTTGACCAGGTTTTGATAGCCGGTCGTGGTCTCGGCAAGAAGCACCAGATGGTTGTTGGTGTCGGCAACGCTTCCGTTGTTCGGCGACTTATCGAGTCGACTCCCGGGCGCCACATAGATCTCGCAGCCGAGAATCGGCTTGACGCCGTGTTTTTTGGCCGTCTTGTAGAAACTCATCGCACCGAACATGTTGCCGTGGTCGGTGAGCGCGAGCGCCGGCATCTCGTAGCGCGCCGCCAACGCGACCATCTGGTCGATTCGGCTCGCGCCGTCGAGAAGCGAGAAATCGCTGTGGTTGTGCAGGTGGACGAAGGGTCGAACGCTCACAAGCTTCTGCTTCCCGCTTTCAGCTCTACGCTCCCGGGTTTACCCACCACCGCCTCCATCGAGCGCCGCCACATCGAGTGTCCGTCACTCACTCCCACTCAATCGTCGAGGGCGGCTTCGACGAGATGTCGTACACGACCCGATTGATACCACGGACTTCACCAATGATGCGACTCGAAACGCGCTCGAGGAGCTCCGACGGTAGCTTCGCCCAATCGGCGGTCATTCCGTCTCGACTCTCGACAGCGCGAATGGCGACGACGTGCTCGTAGGTCCGGGCATCACCCATGACCCCGACGGTGCGCACGGGCAACAGCACCGTGAACGACTGCCAGACCTTCCGGTAGAGCCCGGCGGCTTTGATCTCCGTGATCAGAATGTCATCGGCGTCGCGCAGCAAGTCGAGCGCTTCGCGGGTAATGGCCCCGACAACGCGGATGGCGAGCCCCGGACCGGGAAACGGCTGACGGAGCAAAAGCTCCTCGTCGAGCCCGAGCTCACGCCCGAGCTCGCGGACCTCGTCCTTGAACAGTTCCCGAAGCGGCTCGATGAGCTCGAATTTCAAATCCTCCGGCAGCCCTCCAACGTTGTGGTGACTCTTGATCACGTGCGACGGTCCTTTGACAGAAACACTTTCGATCACGTCCGGATAGAGTGTGCCCTGGGCGAGGAATCGTGCGTTGGGAATGCTCGCCGCCTCCTCGGTGAAAACCTCGATGAACTCCCGTCCGATGATTTTGCGTTTTGTCTCGGGGTCGCTCACGCCATCGAGCCGGGTCAGGAACCTGTCGACAGCATCGACAGCGATAACGTTTAGCTCCAACTTCTCGGCGAAGCGCTCCATGACCTGGGAGGCCTCGTTTTTGCGCAGCACTCCGTTATCGACAAAAATGCATGTCAGCTGCTTGCCAACCGCCCGATGAACCAGCATCGCGGCAACGGAGGAATCGACGCCGCCTGAAAGCGCACATACCACGTTCGAATCGCCGACACGATCTCGGATGTTGGCGACCGCCTCGTCGGCGTAGGAGCTCATGCTCCAATCCCCGCGGACCCCGCAAATCTCGTAGGCGAAGTTCTTGAGAATTTGAGTGCCGTGCTCGGTATGGGCGACTTCCGGGTGAAACTGCACACCGTAGTGTCCGTGGCGTTCGTCTTCGAAAGCAGCGACGGGCGCAGCATCGGAGCGTGCGGTCAGATGGAAATGCTCAGGCAATGTTTCGATGCGGTCGCCGTGCGAGGCCCAGACCCGAAGCTCGCGCGGGATGTCCTTGAACAGCCGGCTCCCGTTCACCGATTCGATTACGGCATGGCCATACTCGCGGTGCTCCGCGGGCCGGACTTCACTCCCGAGCACTTTCGCCATCAGTTGCATGCCGTAGCACACGCCAAGCGTGGGCACGGAGAGCTGAAAGACTTCGTCGTTGCAGTGCGGAGCCCCATCAGCGTAGACGCTTTCAGGCCCTCCCGAGAGGATGACGCCGCGGACGCTGTCTCGGGCTAGGGCTTCCGGTGGAGTCGAATAGGGCAAAATCTCGCAATAGACCGACAGCTCGCGCAATCTCCTGGCGATGAGCTGCGTGTACTGGGATCCGAAATCTAGAATAAGGATGGTATCGTGCGTCATGAGTTTTCGCTCGAAGGAAAGGCATTATAGCTGCGACGATGTCACGATAACAAGACCTAGAGTGTCTGACTTTTCACCTCACAACATGTTGCGTTTTTGACGATACAATGCTCCATCCTGTGACGGCGCTATGGACACTCTGGATTTCCGCGATTTCGGTGCTGGCGCTGTCGGCTGGCCCCCTAGCCTCGGCCGAGCCAGCTCGAATTGTCCAGGTCCCACAGAAGCCTCCTGCGCAGCCCGGAGAAGCTCGAGCCGAGGAAGATAAAGCCGAGGAGAATAAAGAAAGTCCCGAAACGACCGTTGGCGTTTCATCTGAGACAGACGAAATCAAGCCGAGCGTTCCTCCCCCAAAAAAAGAGCCCCCCGACGGCGTGCTTCCAATTGAACCGCTGAACTGGCTCACCTACACCCCAAGCGATAGCCCGAAAGCGCTGCTCTACGGCAACCACTTGCTCATCGTGGGCCGTTCTGGATTCGTCGAGGGACGCGACGCCTCGATTGACCATCGCAATTTCCCTAGAGGGAAATGGAAATTTGCATGGAAGCTCGGCCTCCCGGGTGAAGATCTCTTCGATCCTGTCGTCTTCGAGGCGGGACCGCTGGTGCTCGGTGAGACCGACGCGTTCACCGTGGTTCTATCCGAGCCCTCCGGCCACGTTCTTCTCGTTGACGGGCTCACGGGGACTATCGAGCGCGAGAGGCGCCTTCCGTTCGAGCTCGCGCTACCTCCGATTCGAGGTCCTGGAGACATCGTATTCTTCGCCACTCCCTCTGGCGATGTCCTTGCGTACGACGTTGCCACGAGCGAGGTCGTCTTCCAAACGGCGACCGGCGAGCGCCCCCTCGCCATCGCGAGCACCGACTCTTTGGTGATCGTGTCGGGTGCCTCGCAGACGGTGACCGCCCTGGAGCTCCCCGAAGGTAGCATCCGCTGGACGTTCCGGGGGCGAGCGGCGTTCCACGCGGCCGCGGCATTTGACAAAGATGCGACACGGGTTTACATCGGAGACGACACAGGAGAGTTCTACAGCTTGGACGCGACCCTCGGCAGCGTGAAGTTCCGCTGGTCTACCGGGGCCGCGATCCGGAACCCAGCGCTGGTCGAGGGAGAGCGAATCTACCTTGCTTCGTACGCGAACACGCTGTTTGCGTTCAACGCTAGAAGCGGCGATGAGCATTGGCGCACCAACCTACCGGGGCGCCCGACGACGGGTCC
>CAMYKY010000047.1:3485-34055 GCA_947259165.1 uncultured Acidobacteriota bacterium
TCGCCTCCTCGTCGCGACCTTCGATGGCATCCTCATAGAAATCAATCCTCAACGGGGTCAGCAGGGCAAACGCTATACGGTACCAGGTGAGATCGTTGGTGCCCCGTCCTTCTTCTTGTCGAGTCCGACCCTCGAGGAGCTCGCCGCTGAGGCCGAACAGGCCGAACAGGGAAGCCTCGAGCCAGGTAACTCCTCCGACGCAGCGAGCGAGGAAGACCCAGACGGCCTCGACCCGGACATCTTTGGTCCGGCGGAGTTGGGCAGAAACGTTGATGCGAGCGCCGACGGATCGACTCCATCAGAGATGGAGACACAGGCAGAAGCTGAGCCAGCTGATGAGGCAGCCGAGGCAGCCGAGCCAGCCGAGCCAGCCGAGCCAGAATGGTTCGAGCGCTCACGCATTGCGATGGCCCTTCGAAGCGGCGAAGTGCTGTTGCTCGGGCACAAAGCCCCGCAGGCGGTGCCCGCGGACATTGACAGTGAGGACGATGGAGAGCAGGGTGACGGAGAAGGCCGCCGGGGACCTCCGGCAACGCCCGAGGCTGTCCCCTTCTGAGGCAACGTGTCCTCTCTCGAAGTACACCGGCACCGGAAACGGCTCTTTCAAAGGGAGTTAGGGTGGTACGAAACGTGCAGTACTGGCTAGATGGAAACAAGTTCCCTTTGACACTGTCACGGCCCGAAAGCTAACATGGACTAAAGTGATGATACCCAAGACTTTTCTCGCCATCTTCGTGCTCACCCTGAGTGGTGTTACGAGCGGAGACTCCTTCGCGCAGATACGCGCGGTCGAGATCGGACGTCCGCACTCGAGCTCCACCCAACAGCCTCCCGTCTACTTGAAGAAATCCTTGACCTCGGCGCGGGATAAGGAGCGCGAGCGTGCGGAGGATGTCGAGGTGGACGTGCTCGTCGACGACACCATTGGCCGCCTCGGCCAAGCTTTCCACGCGGGGGACGCTGAAACGCTGGAATCGTGCTTGGTGACGGGCAAACGCAAGATCTACCTCGCGCTCGAGATCGAAGATCCGCAGCGAGGACACTACGGACCTGGGCAGGTTCGGCATATTTTCGGCCGCCTCTTTCGCGAGCTCGAGACGCGCTCTTTCGTCTACGACTCTCGGGAAATCACGCACGAAAACGGCAGCGCCGTGTTCCGTGCCGACTGGACCTACGTGGTGTTGGAAACGGATGAGGTCGTCACCGAGCGGCTGCAATTCAAGCTCGAAGAGGGTGCGAGCGACTGGCGGATTTTCGAAATCCGCGCCGCTTCTCGATAGACTCGTCTCCCTTCGGAAAGGACGCCGTTCGAAAAGGTCCGGCTGTTGATCCTATCCCGCCGCTTGATAGCGGCCCTTGTCGTTTCCGTGTTTGCGCTCGCCGTCGCAAACGTCCACCAGGACTTCGCGCTCTTGCGGGGCGCGTTTGGACGGACAGTTCTGATTGCGTCCCTGCTCGGGCCGTTCCTTTCACGGCAACTTCTGACGCGATCCCACCAGCGCATCGCCACGGTCTTGAGCATCGGTGCGATGGTCGCGCTTGCCATCTCCACCTTGGGGTACGGCTCCTTGTTGAGCCGATCCGCTGAGCAGCGGCGAACAGCGCAAGAACAGGATGGAGCTCGCATCGCATCGCGGGCGACGACACGCTTCGCGCTGTTGTGCCGGAGTGCCCGCGACACCGCTCGCTCGTTGGCACGGGCCTCCGCGATCGCCGTCGCGGTGGAGGGCTCGGATGCGCAGGACTATGTGACGCGCGCCTTCGACGCGTTGGGGCGTGCCCCTCTACCTAGGGCTCATCCTCGCGGAGTTCCGGGAACGACGCTCTATGACGCGCTGCGACGACCCCTCGCTTGGAGCGGAGACAACGTCTCTTTCCACGAGGCTTTAACGCAACTCGACCCAGTGCCGGACTCCGTAGTGTTCGCCTTCGAGCAAGGCGTGTTCACTTACCTGGTGGCGATCGAGCCCCTCTTGAGCCGCCGCGGCTTCGTCTCCGTCGAGGTCCCACTCGTAGCTGACCGGCGATTACAGAATCGCTACCTCGAAGATTACGACGCGATTGACTCGTGGCTAGGTCGGAGCGCCGACACCGAGTTTGCGATCTTGGGAGATAGCCCCGAGTCGCTTGCTGCGCACTTCGTGGACGGCGACGACACATTTTGGGGCGGGACTCGCGACGAGCCCCGACTCTACCTTGCGCTTCGCTCGGACGACGGCGAGCTGCTGGGAGTTTCCTCGGTCGCTGCCGAATCACCGTTGGTTGCGCTACTCGAAGCACGAGGTCGCTACAAACTCGCCGCATCGGCGAGTCTCGTTGTGTCCGTGCTCATCGGACTCGTGTTGTTGTTCCACGGCGTCGCCGATCTGGCGCCGCGCGTCGCGGGACTATGGGCAGCGCGCTTTGTCGTCTCCTTGACCGAGTTCCCGCTGAGTTTTGGCCTTGATGTCGATAACCCAGTCCACTACGCGTCGACTCTGTTTTTCGGCTTGGCCCGTTCGCCAGTCGATCTCCTGTTAACGTCCGCGGCTTTGTTCCTTTCCGTCCTGCTCGTAGGGCGCGCCGTCGGTTCTCGCAAAGCTCCGCCGCGACTCGCGCTTGCGCTGAACGCAGCTTGTTCGGTCGCAGCTTTCGCTATCCTCGCGGCAACGAACGAAGTCGTTCTCGACGCATGGCTCAACTCGAGCCTCGCGCTCTCCGCGGTCAGCGTGCTCCCCTCGGACGCACCGCGCTTCGTCCTTCAAGCCGGGCTAGTGTTGTTGTTCCTCGCCGCCGTTTCTTCCGCGACGCTGCTCCAACGCCTCGCTCCGGCGTGTTCCATTTTTCGCCTTATCGTGGTCGATGTCGCGGTTGCCGTGATGGCGTGGCTCACTGCGCGTCATTTCGGCGTCGTCGACCATGTTGTCTTGGCGTTGCCACCGTACGTGCTCGTACGCGTCTTTTCGTTGCGGTCGAACTACGAGAGACGCTGGTCCGATCTGCAGCTCCACGTTCGAGTGAGCACCGTCGGACTCGTTAGTGTCTTGACCGTCGCATCTTTCTACCCTTCGATCGCCCGATTCGAGGACATCACCGTCCGTGACTTTACTGAGGCGACGCTCACGCCGATCGTGCTCCAGCACGGAGGCTCTCGTTTGTACGCCGTCGGCGAAACCGCCCAGGCGATCGACCAGATGCTCGAGGAGGGACGCCTCGACGACCTCGCACGCGAAGACGTGGCGTTTCGGATCTGGATCGGCGCCGACCTGGTCGCCTCCTCTCTGAGCTCGTCAATCGAGGTTATCGACAATGAGGGGCGTGTCGCCTCACGCTTTGCGCTTACCTTCCCTCCCCCGCCCATCGAGATCCCTAGGCCGCCGGCGCCCAGCGAATGGATTCTCGAAGAAGAGTCGATCGGCATTGATCCCAAACACCCTGGGATTTTGTTAGCGCGTCGTAGCGTTGCGGGTCCTGACGGCGCGCCATGGGAGATTCGAGTGAGGTTCGCCGCCGACTGGCGCAACCTCCCGTTTATCTCGGCGACGAACCCGTATCAGTACCTCTTCCGGACAACCGGCGACGATGCGCGATTTCGTTTCCCGTACCGAGAACTGTCGCTGTTCGTCCTGGAGCCGGACGGTGCTCCCGTGTTTCAGTCCACGGGCGGCGTCCTTCAGCCTGACGAGGACATTCTCGAGCAGGCAAGGCGGGCGCCGGTGTGGTGGACGTACTCCCGCGGCAACGAGCGGCACGACGCCTACCTCTTCAACGACGGAACCCACACGTTCGTGCTTTCCTACGCCCGCAACGGGATCACAAGGTTCGCTGCGGAGCTCGCGGCGTGGGCACTTTTGGCTTGCGGGTTGTTGCTATCTTTTCTAGGCGTTGCACTGTTGCTCGGCGCGCTGGGGAGCGAGCGCGGAGTCTCGCCGCGCGCCATCTGGTCCGGCATCGGGACGAGCTTTCACGGCAAGCTCTACGTCTCCTTCGTGCTCATCGCTCTGGTCCCGATCGCGTCGCTCGCGTTTCTGATCCGCGGGATCGTCATCCAGCAACTCGAGCGCGACGTCGAGCAAGAAGGTATTGCCCGAGCGCAGGTGGTCGAGCGATTCGTGAGCGACTTCTTGCGCTACCAACGAGTCGACACGGAGTCACGAGGAGAGGCGGCGGTAACGGACGCCGTGCTCGAGTGGGTCGGAAGTTTGGCGGGGGTCGACGTCGACTTGTATCGTAACAGTGAGCTCGTCGCTACCAGCAAACCAGAGCTTTTCGGCAGCGGCTTGTTGCGCCCACGCACAGCACCCACCGCATTTCGAGACGTCGTCCTCGAACGTCTAACCCACTCCATCCATCGGGAGTCTGTGGGGTCGTTCGAGTATCTCGTGATCTCGGCGCCGATCGCGATTGAGGCCTGGTCAGAGCCCGGAATTCTTGCGTTGCCGCTTGCGAGCCAGAGGTCGGAAATCGAGCTCCGAGTGTCGACGGTGAACCAAACGCTTCTGCTCGCAGCATTTTGCTTCTCGCTCGCGGCGGCGGCGCTTGCCTATTCGCTGGCGCGTCGCATCGCGGGCCCCATCGACACGCTGACGGAGGCCACTCACCGCGTGGCAGACGGAGACCTCGATGTAGAGCTCCAAACGAGCTCGAAGGACGAGATCGGGGATCTGGTGCGCAGTTTCACCCAGATGGCGGCAGACTTGAAGCGCCAGCGCGCGGATCTCGAGCACACCAAGAAATTCGAGGCGTGGGCGGAAATGGCGCGTCAGGTCGCGCACGAAGTGAAAAATCCTCTGACCCCGATTCAACTCTCCGCCGAGCACCTCGTTCGCGTCTACAAGGACCCGAACGTTGACTTCAACAAAGTGCTCGAAGAATGTTCCGAAACGATCCTCCAGCAGGTCAAATCTCTCCGTCAGATATCGATGGAATTCTCGACGTTCGCCTCACCCGAACCGTTGAGAAGGGAGCCGACAGATATCGGAAAACTCGTTCGCGAAGCCGTGGAACCGTACGCACAAACGCCGCCTGACGGAGTGACGCTCCGTTTGGACATCGGAGACGACCTCCCCATGCTCCTGGCCGATGGTCGACTGCTCAAACGCACGCTCTTGAACCTCGTTGAAAATGCGCTGCACGCGCTCAACGGTGGCGGCACAATCGCCGTGGATGTTGCACCCACGAGTGTCAACGGCGCAAAGTACGTCGAAGTGCGTGTCACCGACAGCGGGGTCGGCATCGATCCTGAGCTGAAAGAGCGCATCTTCGAACCGTACTTTTCGACTCGAGCCGCCGGAACCGGGCTAGGCCTCGCGATCGCAAAGAAAGTCGTCGAAGATCACGGCGGCTCGATCGAACTAGAGAGCGAGCGCGGCGAAGGCACGACCGTATGGATGCGTTTGCCGGTGCCTCCGTTGTGAGGGTTAGCGGAGAGCGGCTTTGGCGAGCTCCACGGCAGCGAGCGCGGGGTCGTACGCGGTGGTGTCGGCGACGGCCCAGAGCCAAAACCCGGGTTGGGACACTTCATCCGAAGCACGAATACTCCCGACGTGGATCCGCTTGGACTCGGCCACGCTCACCGGTGACGGGCTCTTCCCGCCACGAGCGGTGTCGATGGCGAAGGGGGCCTTGCGAAAAGCCGAAGCAATCGTCTTTTTAGTGGCGGGTTCGTCGAGCTCGACCCACAGAGACGCCGCGTAGCCGTGAAAGACAGGGATCTGTACGAGGTTGACCGTCACCCCCGACTCGAGCCCTGCGAGCGCGGACGCTTCCTTGCCGACCGCTTCGGCAAGCGAGGCCGCCTTTGGCCCCGCCCGGGCGACGTTTGCGTTGAATGCGAGCTGCTCGTCGAAGACCTCTATCGGAGGAGCCTTGAAACTGAGAAGGCTCACCACCTGCTGGTGAAGCTCCTGTGCGCCCTTCGCGCCTCGCTCGCCTGCGGGCAAGAGCACCGTCGCACTCGCGCGCCGTGCCCCGAGGGAGCTCTTGGCGCGCTCCAACACCGCTCCTACGAGATACGAGGCCGCGCGCGGGACGACGACGAGCCGTTCGGAAGTGAGGTTGGTGTCGCCTATGCCCGGTACGAGTACCCGGGCGTCGAGACCCGCTGCGCCCTCCACGAAGGTCAGTACGTCGGCGTCGGCGGCTTCTGCCGCCATTCGGTTCATGAGGTCGCCGTCCTCTCCGGAAAAAAAGAGCACGTCCAGCTGAGGCAGCAAATCGGCGTCGATGGGTTGGGTGACGAGGACTTCGTCATTGAATTGCGTCAAGCTCGCCTCGCCGTCGAGAGCGCTTTCGAAGAGTTTCAGCTCGATGACGGGCAGGTGTTGTTCGGAGAGAAGCTCACGCACCCGTTCGCCGAACGGTGTTCTTGGGTTGACGATGCCGACTCGGTATCCCCTCATGCGCTCGTCATGTCATCGCGTCATCGATTCGGGGGCTTCCGGAACTCAGAGCTCCTCGGCTTCGGAGGGGGTTTCTGTGGGTGTGAGAGAGACTTTCTGAGGAGAAAACAGGGACCAAACCCTGAGGATGAGCCCACTCGCCAGGTAAGCCGACGCCATTAGCAGCAGCATGGCTTGAGGGTGCGTGAACACCGCGACGATGAGAAGCGCCAAAAACAGGATCACCAGATTGGGATGACGTTTCTTGATATCGAAATCCTTGAAGCTGTAATAACGGAGTTTGCTCACCATGAGGAATGACAAGACGGTCACCAGAGCCAGAACCACGACTGCCTCTGAACGAGAGGCCATCGGGTCGGGAAACCGATAGACCAACGACGCGATCACGCCTGCGGCGGCGGGAATGGGCAGACCCACAAAAAAACGCCTGTCCGTCGCCGAGTCCTGGGTGTTGAAGCGTGCGAGTCTCATCGCGCCGCATATGACGAACAAAAACCCGATGAGCCACCCCATGCGGGGCCAGAGGTTGAGGCCCCATTGGAACGCCAAGATCATGGGAGCCACGCCGAAAGACACTTGATCGGCGAGAGAGTCGAACTCCTTGCCGAACTCACTGCTCGCGTTCGCCATGCGGGCGACGCGGCCGTCGAGCGTATCAAGAAGGATCCCAACGCCGATCAAAATGCCTGCCAGCGCGAGCTCGCCTCGGATGCTGCTGATGATGGAATAGAAGCCGCAAAAAACATTCGCCACGGTGAAGGCGCTGGGCAGCAGGTAGATGCCCCGGCGCGGGAGTCTGGCCTTTCCACGTTTCATGGACGCTCCCCGATAACCGTTTCCCCGCCCTTGACTCTGTCCCCTACCTTAACACGCAGGCTCGTATCGCTCGGGAAGAGGATCTCCATGCGCGAGCCGAACTGGATTAGCCCAAAGCGCTGGCCGCGCCCGAGGCTGTCGTTTTCGCGAACGTCGCATACGATACGGCGCGCGGCAACGCCCGCGATCTGCCTCACGGTGATGGAAAATCCGCCACCGGCGGCATCGAGCTCGAGCTCGTTCTGCTCGTTGTGAGTACCCGATTCGGGCTTATAGGCCGCAAGAAATTGCCCAGGCGTGTACTTGATTTTCCGTACGACCGCGGCCAGGGGCGAACGATTGATGTGGACATCAAAAATCGAAAGGAAAATGCTCACCTGAGTCCGCGAAGGATCTCGCTCACCCGGGCCCGTATAGACGACTTTTCCGTCACCGGGCGATACCAAAAGATTCTCACCCTCCGGGGGCACCCGTGTCGGGTCCCGAAAGAAATAAGTGACGAACGCCGCAAGGATGAACAACGGAATCGACAGCAGCCGGGTCGGCGGGAACAGGAGCGCGGCGATGCCGACAACGCCGACAACGCCGATGTAGCGAAAACCCTCCCGCGCGATTCTCATAGGCTCGAAGGCTCGTGGGCGCGGACGACTTGGAGGCGTCGAGCCCTAGTGGCTCCGAATCATGAACGCCATCCGGTCCTTGATGGCGAGCTTTTTCTTCTTGAGAGTCACTTCTTCCACTCTCTCGTCGTCGCTCAGACACAGCTTGCCGGTGAGAGCGTTCAAGCGCGCATCGAGCTCGCGGTGTCGCTGGCTTAGTTGTTGAAACTCTTCACACTCTCGCATTAGAAGATCCTGGACAGCTGGCGCGCTCTCTATCAAGGTTCCCTCCTGAATTGGAGTCTAATGAATTGCCGTGCCTCTAAAAAATATCATAGCCCCGGAGCCGGCCGCAAGAGGCTCTCGGCTAGCCCGGCCGGACCCACTGAACCCGCGCGACTTCCAGCGGATTTTCCGGATTCTTGACGAATATCAGCGTGTTGATACCCGCGACGATCCCGCCAGCGCCAACGGATACGCTGACCCGTCCGGACTCGTCGAGCACCACGTCGCCGAGCGACACCCCATTGAGAATTAGCTCACTACGCCCACCGGCCCGGCCCTCGATCGCAATGACGTACACAGAAGGCTCTACCAGGGCAACGAATAGCTCCGCCTGCGCCGCCGCGACTGTTCGTGTGGTTCGGTCGCGGCCGCGACTTGGAAGAGTCCATCCGCGCCCCAAAAACAGGGTATCGGTATCCCCCATGCGGATATCGACGTTATTCGACAGCGACTGCGCGCCGGCGAGGTCGTACGTGGGCGCCGGCCGACTCTGGCGCAATGAGGCGGGCCACGAAGGCGGGTACCCCGTACGAGAATAGACGAGCTCCACGCCATCGGCCGCCGCCTGGCGAAACGACGCTGGACCGTCAGGAGGGATGGCGCCGCTGAAGTAAACACCCATCAGCATCGTGTTCCACACTAGAAACGGCGTGAGCAGCAAGAAAACCGTGGCCAGCGGTCGACGACGTGCGCGGCGCACCATCCACTCCAGAGACACGGCGACACCCCCCGCGAGCACCGGCAACGCCGCGTCGAATCGACGCGCGCCGAACGACGCGCCCGCCCACCAGTCGAATACCGAAGCATTCACGTACCACGCGGCGAGGATGGCCAGCACCGCCGCAGTGGCGAAAACCGGTGCCCGCCGGATGAGCCCCGGCAAGCCCACGACCCCGAGCCACAGCACGGGTGCCCACGACAACAAACCGTGTCGCGACGAGAACAGAACCGCTTCGAGCTCGGGCGAAGACCAGTCGATGTAGCCGCCGCCTTGGGGCACGAGCAGCGGGCTGCCGTACAGGGCCCTCCAGTAGAAAAGTTGTGGCGAGAAGACGAACAGGAACGCAGCGGCGCCAGCGGCGAGCTCCGTTAGTTTCGGACGTCCGTGACGCGCCCAACTTACCGCGATTGCGACCGGCAAGAAAATCACATTTTGCCAGCGAATGAGAGCTACGACCCCACCCAGGGCGCCCATGAGCGCGTAGTTTGTTTCACCGCGCACCCCTTGATGGTTCACGAGAAAGAACGCGGCAACGCTGGCCATCGCCATCGCGTGCGACATTGAGGGCTCGAAGACCATGTACCAAATGTGAAAGCTGGCGAGCCAGACCAAGATTGTGGCGGCGAACGCGATCGCCGGACGGGAGTACGAGCGCACGAGTCGAAACGTCCACACGACACCCAGGAATCCCACGAGAGCAGTGGCAGTCGCGACTGCCGTGAAATACGGATAGCCGAATCCGGTTGGCCGGAACAATCCGAGATGACCCAGCAGATGCGTGACCAAGAAAATAGGCGCCCACACCAGCGCCGGACCGATGCTGAAGTTATTCGGCAAACGTCCGGTTTCGGTACGCTGAAAGTAACCCGGGCGGGCGCCGAGAACTCGGTACTCGTTCTCGAAATCGAGATCGCCGTCCACCACGACGGAATGAAGGGGTGCATAGTAGAAAATTCCGTCGCTCGCCACCCGCTGCGGCTGTAGATAGAGGGCAGCGAGAGCGAGCGGCAATAACGCAACGAGGTAGGCCTGGTAGTCGCGGCTCTGACGTGCTCGAAGCAACTGAGTCGCCGCCGCGACTGCGGCCAAGATGACGACCAGGGCGACCCAGTGACCCCGGATGACGTCCGGAAGCACCGGCCGCAGCACCCCGACCGCGATGAGACCGCCGAGTAAAACCGAAAACACCCAGCGCATCATACGGGCCCGAGAAAAGAGCTCCTGACAAAGGCTCGAGCTCGCCAAGGCCATAAGCCTCGAGTCGTGCAACCCGCCGTATGCCGTATACCGCTCACGTGAGCTCTTTCCGGAAAAGAATCGCATCTTCTCGAGGGCGGCTGTAGTAATTGTTCCGCTCGCCACCACGCTGGAAGCCGAGAGACTCGTAGAGTTTCACGGCCGCCGCGTTGCCGCGCCGTACTTCGAGATGCGCGCTCACCGCCCCGGCCTGCACGCCCTCCTCGAGCGCGCGTTGCAACATGTGGAGCGCGAGCCCAACGCGCCGGTGTCGCGGATGGACCGCCACGTTTTGAATATGCATTTCCTGGAAAACGATCCACGACACGCAGTACCCGACGACAGCACACGGTGCATCGAGGGTCATCGCGACCCGTGGCCGTGAAAACACGTTTTCTTCTATCTCGTGAAGAAACGAATCCTCAGTCCATGGATTCGTGGAGCTCAATCGCTCGATCTCGACAACCTCATGAACGTGGGACGCGTCCATTCTCGACAGCGCGTAGCGCGCAAGAATGTCGACCGCGCTCACTGCGGGTCCCGGGTATCGCCCCGAGCGGAGGCCTTCGCGAGATTGCGCTCGGCGTCCGAGGAGCGAATGTAGAGTGCGTCGAGCCCTCCAAGAGGCGCCTGCTCCCCCGCATCGAGTTTGCCAGCACCGAGGCGGGCAATCTCCTCGGCGATGAAAAGCGACGGCTCCGCAAGGGTCGTATTCTTCGGAAGTCGCTCTGCGAGAACCGAGCGGTAGCGGGTGACGCCACTTCCGGCGATGAGCTCGGCAGCTCGCGGCAGGGAGTCCAGAAAAGCTACGGGCGCCATACAGCTAGGATCGGTCACTGCGACGAGCGCGCCGCCGTCGGATTCGTACGACGCGCCGTAGACTTCGCTACGGTACGCTTCGATCATCGCGACGAGAAGCCCACGCCGATATCGATAGCGAAATGCGGTCGCTTCCAGAGTGGACACGCCGACGACCGGCCGGCCCAGCGTGTAGGCCAGCCCCTCGATCGCGGCGATACCAATCCGAAGCCCCGTAAACGAGCCGGGTCCGACGGCCACCGCGAAACCCTGAATATCCTGCAGTTTGCCCTCGACTTGTGACAGAAGATGGTCCAATGACGGGAGAAGACCTTCAGCATGTCGCGGCTGTGCCGTCCGGAAGCCCATCACCGCTCGAAGGGCCAAGCCATCGAGTAGGGCCATGCTTCCATGGGCACTGGTTGTGTCCAGGGCGAGAACGAGCATCGATGATGCTCGGATCTTACCTCCGATCCCGGCCCGCGGTACAATGCGCGCGACCATGGCGACGTCGACGGACCGCGTTCGGGAGAAAAAGCCGGCAAGCCCTCCAAAATCCACGACGCCCGCGATGCGGCAATTCCACGACATCAAGCAGCAAGTTCCCGAGGCGATTCTGTTTTTCCGGATGGGCGACTTCTACGAGATGTTCTATGACGACGCCCTCACGGCATCACGAGAGCTCGAGCTGACGCTGACGTCACGCCAGAAAGATACGTCCGGTTCGGCGATCCCGATGTGCGGCATCCCCCACCACGCGGCCGACGCCTACGTCGGTCGGCTCATTCGTCGTGGTTTCAAAGTTGCCATTTGCGACCAGGTCGAAGACGCGGCGCAAGCAAGGGGTATCGTCAAACGGGAGATCGTGCGGGTGGTCACCCCGTCGACGTATCTGCATCAGGGGTATCTCGAAGCGAAAGAGCCGAGTTACCTGATGGCGATATCGAGCGGCAAATCTGCGGTGGGCGCCGCGCTGGTGGATCTGTCGACCGGTGATTTCGTCGCGTTTCAATACGATTCCCACGAGCGTTGGCAAAAGATTGCGGAGACGCTGTCGACCTACCGTCCCAAGGAAATCCTGCACCCCGAAGGCGCGCCACTGCGCGACGACCTCTTCGAGGGGCTCGGGCCCGAGGGAGACTCTCCGGTCACCACCGAACGGGACGCGTGGCGTTTCGAGCATGAAGCCTCGCGCAGTCTCCTGCTGCGCCACTTCGGAACCCTTTCTCTCGAAGGGTTCGGCCTCGAAGACAAACCCCTCGCCGTCGGCGCCGCCGGGGCTGCGCTGCAATACCTCGAGGAAACTCAACGGGGAGAGCTCGTTCACATCTCGAGCATCCGCTGTCTCGAGGAAGCGGACTACTTGATCCTCGACCCGGTCACCCAACGGAATCTCGAGTTGACGCGCTCGCTCACCGAAGGCGGCCGCCAAGGAAGCTTGATTGATGTCCTCGACCGGACGACGACGTCCATGGGCGCTCGAGCGCTCAAGAGCTGGATTCTTCGCCCGCTCGTCGACGTCAACGCGATTGGCAAGCGACTCGACGGCGTCGAAGAGCTGGCCTTCGACGTCATTGCCCGCGCCAAGCTGCGCGAGATCCTCAAGGACGTGCTCGATCTCGAGCGTTTGTTGTCCCGGATCACTTTGGGGTCCGCGGGACCCCGAGAGTTCTCCGGCCTCGCCGCCTCGCTCACGAAGATCCCGGCCCTGCGGGTCCTCACGTCGGACACGAACGCCGCCATTTTGGGTGAGCTCGACGAAGCGCTCGACCCCGTCGAGGACGCGCGCGATGACATCGAAAACACCCTTGTCGCCGAGCCGCCCGCGGCGCTCAAAGACGGCGGGGTGATCCGCGAGCACGTCTCCGCGGAGCTAGACGAGCTACGGCGGCTGCGCTCCGCAGACAAGAGCACTCTCGCGGACATCGAGAAGCGCGAGCGCGAACGGACCGGGATCAACACGCTCAAAGTTCGCTTCAACCGGGTGTTTGGATACTACCTGGAAGTGACGAAATCGAAGCTCGATTCGGTCCCCGAAGACTATATACGGAAGCAAACCCTCGTCGGTTCGGAGCGTTACATCACGCCAGAGCTGAAGGAGTACGAAGAGAAAATCCTAGGGGCGGAAGAGCGCATTCAAGTTCTCGAGCGCGACCTCTTCGATGCGCTGAGTGTGCGCGTCAAACAGCACGCTTCTCGAATCCGGACGACGGCTCAAGCGGTCGCGACGCTCGACGTGTTGGCGAGCCTGGCCGAAGTGGCGACCTCCGCGAATTTCACCAAGCCGCGACTTCACTCCGGGTTTGAGCTCGAGGTGAAAGACGCCCGCCACCCGGTTATCGAAGCGACCAGTCATGAACCGTTCGTTCCGAACGACCTGAGTCTTGACGAAGAGAGCCATTTGATCATCCTCACTGGGCCCAACATGGGCGGCAAGTCCACTTACTTGCGCCAGACCGCGCTCATCGTCCTGATGGCTCAGATGGGATCGTTCGTCCCCGCCACCGAGGCGAAGGTCCCGATCGTGGACCGCATCTTCACCCGCGTCGGTGCCTCGGACAACCTTTTCCGGGGTCGCTCGACCTTCATGGTCGAGATGCAGGAAACCGCGCACATCCTCAACCATGCGACGCCCAGAAGCCTCATCCTGCTCGACGAGATCGGCAGGGGCACTGCGACCTATGACGGTCTTTCGCTGGCGTGGTCCGTCGCCGAGTACATCGCCACGGAGTCGAGGCTCTGTTCGAAAACCATCTTCGCAACGCACTATCACGAGCTCACCGACCTCGCATCCGAGCTTCCCGGCGTCGTGAACTTCCACGTATCAGCCCGCGAGTGGCAAGACGACATCGTCTTCCTTAGGAAAGTTCTCGAAGGCGGCTCGGACCGCAGCTACGGGATCCAGGTTGCCCGCCTCGCTGGACTGCCCGCTTCCCTACTCCATCGTGCCCGGGAGATCCTCATCAACCTCGAAAAGACCGAGTTCGACCTCGAAGGCCGGCCCCGAGTCACCGGAGACACCTCACTCGCCGCAGGGGCCCGGCAAATGTCGCTGTTCGCCGACACCGAAGACCGTGTCGTGTCAGAGATCCGCCGTCTGGACCCCGACGCGATGACCCCACTCGAAGCGTTGCAGGTCCTCACGGATTTGAGAAAGCGGCTCGATGCGGATGATTAGCGCGGCATTCGGCATTCGGTTACCGCGGTCGCCGCTTTTTCACCACCGAGGGCACGGAGATTAGACAAATCGGGGAGTCAAGTACTCCGTGGCTCCGTGGTGAGAAAAAATCTATCGAAGATCCAGGGTGAAAGGCATCAGCGCGTGGGTTTGGCCGCTCGCGAGGCTGTTGAGCAACGGGGAGCGCTCGAATAGAGCTTGGGGGGCGAGCCGTTCGAGCTCGAGTGTCGGCGACGAGCGGCTTTGCAGGAAGTTCGACAATAATGCCTCGAACACGCTCTTCTTCTCGGGGTAGATCGCGAGCTCGAAGCGGTCCGTGGCTTCGAAACCGGCCTTCTCTTTGGCCAGGACGATGGCGCGATCGAGTCCGCCGAGCTCGTCGACAAGGCCGCGGTCGTACGCCATGGCGCCGGACCATACTCGGCCCTGGGCGACTTCATGCACTTGTTCGACCGTCATCCCTCGCGCTTCGGCAACCTTTTCGAGGAACGCCTGATAGCCGGCTTCGATCATTTCCCGAAACCGGGCGCGCTCTTCGTCGGAGAAGCTGCGGCTATCGCTGAAAAAGTCGGCGTTGGGTGCGCTCGAAACGCCGTCACGGCTCAAACCCAGTTTTTCGTATAAACCCGCCAAGTTGAACTTGCCGCCGTAAATCCCGATCGACCCGGTGATCGTCGTCGGCTCCGCCACAATCGCGTCGGACGCCATCGCGATCCAGTACCCACCCGACGCAGCGACGTTCGCCATGGAGATGATGACAGGCTTTTTTTCCTGCGTTAGTTTCGCCTCGCGCCAGATCACGTCGGAAGCAACGTCACTTCCACCGGGGCTATCGATCCGAAACACCACGGCATCGATGTCATCGTCTTCGCGTACGGTCTTGAACGCCTTTGCGATAGTGTCCGAACCCATGACCCGCCCGAACACCGCATCGCTGCCGCTGCCGCCGCCCACGATCGCGCCAACGCCGTAGATCAAAGCGATGCGTCCTTTCGTGGTGAACCCCGAAGCCGTTCCAACTGTTTGACGGTAGTCGCCGATCCCGACCAGGTTGGGCTCTTTGTCATTCGCAGCGATCGCGGCGTGGACTTCGTCGATGTAGTGCAGCTCGTCGACGAGGCCGCGTGCCTGCGCCTGTTCGGCGATGAACGGCCCGTCGGCAATCAAGGTTTCCACGTCGCTTTCCGAGAGGCCGCGCCCCGCGGCGATTGCCTCCACGACCGAATCGTGAATGGTCGAGACGAGCGCCGAGATCGCCTCTCGGCTCTCCGCGCTCATGCGTTCCCGCAAGAACATGTCGGGCCCATCTTTATAGGCGCCAAATCGCTCGAACTCGGCCTCGACGCCAAGTTTCTCGAGCGCCGACTTGACGAACATGAGCTCTGCACGCACGCCTCTGAGATCGATCGATGCGCGCGGGTGCAAATAGACTTCGTCGGCCGCAGAGGCAATCACGTAGTCGCGGTTGCTGGCGTACTCGATGAACGCAACCACCGGTTTGCCATTCTCCTTGAAGTCCACGAGCTGGGTGCGCAACTCGAACAGGTTGGCCCAGCCGAGCGACGTTCCGCGCACGTGCAAGAAAAGGTTTTCGACACGCGCATCGTCCTTGGCGGCCTTGATGGCGAAAAGCAAATCACGAAACGTAATGTCTTGCGTGTCCACGAACGGACCACTCGTATACATCGGATCTTCCGTGAACGTACGAGCCAAATCGATGGTGATGGTCGTCTCGCGGCTCATCGACGGCGCGGCGTTGCCCAGGCTGCGGAACAGCGCGAAGAAACTCGACGTGAACAACACGACGAGCCCGAGGGCAAAGATAAGAAGCCATAGCCCCCAGTTCGGTCCGCGTCGTCTCACCGGCACGGGCGGCGTGCCCGGCGTGGCAGAGTACTCCTTCGGCGTTTCGGGAGCGTCGGGTTCAATCACTGGTTTCGGTGCCACCTTTGGAAGCTAGCGCCAACATTTCCGAGCGCGTCAAGGCGTCACCACGAAGTTGCGACTCCGGATGCTCGCTCAGCATGCGTTCATAGTATCGCTTCGCTTGCTCGTTATTCCCGCCGCGCTCCTCTGTCTTGGCGAGCTCGAACAGGAGAAGGTCCTTCGGCAACGGGACCTGCGTGTCCTCGACCAACGACCGATAGAGCTCGGCTGCGCCCGCGATGTCGTCGCGCTGCAGCTTGACCGAGGCCAGCGCCTGGGTCGCGAGGTAGTACAAAAGGTCACGATTTCCACCACGGACGACCTCGAGCGCCTCCTCCGCCGCATCGAGCTCCAAAAGGCCGTTGTGGCAGAGGCCCACATAGTAGCGCGCGTGACGTGCAGCGTCGTAGGTTCCGTAACCGTCCGCGATCGTCTCGAACGCTTCGAGGGAGGCGCGAAAACGCGCCTCGGAGCTCTCGAAGGTCGGCACGTCGGTCGGCGCGGCGGATCCGGCATCCGAGACAACGACACCGTGGTATTGCTCGAGTGCGGCTGTCAAGAGTGCTTCAGCGGTTGCCGACCGGCGAGAGCGATAAATGTAGAGTCCACCCAGTAGCAACGCCGCGCCGACAACGACCAGGGTCCCATTGACGATGTTGCGTTTGTTTTCCACGCCCCAGTTGATGGTGCGGTCGATCCAATGGACGAGCTCGTCCTGCTTGAGATGGTGTCGGTGTTCGCGCTTCACTGAAACATTCCTCCAAAAGGCGATAAACATTGAGTTTCTCTCTCTGCGCGTTCGGTGTCAACTCGCCAAGCGGACGGGCCCTGTGATAAGACTTCACACTATAGTGACTCGCAGAGAGACTCTTACTGGATTAGCCGGGCTGGCGGGCATGGTCGGATTGGCCACATCGCCCACGCCGTTGTCGAGAGCCAGCGCACCACAGGACAACGTTCATGTTCAGACGTTCGTAATCGGCGAGCTCCTCTCGCAGCGCGAAACCTCCGGGCGGCCGTACCTCCCGTTTCTCAATCTCCCGACGCTCCGGTGCGGACTCTACGTGCTCCCGGTGGGAGGCGAAGATCGACACAATCCTCACGACACCGACGAGCTCTACTACGCGCTCTCCGGCAAGGCGAGCCTACGCGTGGAGGGCGAGGTGAGCTCCGTGACCGCCGGCTCAGTCATCTACGTCAAAGCACAGGCCGAGCATCGTTTCGTCGACATCGAAGAGGAGCCGCGGTTGCTCGTGTTGCTCGACTAACCCGACCATGGCGAGCTCCGGGTTCGGCGAGCAGGACGGCTACCTTTTTCGCGAGGGCACCCACAGCCGTCTTCATGAGCTACTAGGCGCACACCCCGTCGACGGGGGGTGCTACTTCGCGGTATGGGCTCCCAACGCCTTGTCGGTCGGTGTAATGGGCAATTTCAATGATTGGCAGCCGGAGCGCGCCCCCCTCGCGCTCGACGAGGCCACCGGCGTTTGGAGCGGACACATCGCGGGCGTCCACCACGGCCACTTGTACAAGTTTCATGTGCGCTCGAAATCGAACGACTACCGGGTCGACAAGTCGGACCCGTTCGCAACCTACTGCGAGGTACCGCCCGAAACCGCGTCGGTCGTGTGGGAGTTGGACTACTCCTGGGCGGATGGCAACTGGATGCAACGCCGTTCGAAGGCGAACGCTCTGGCCGCTCCGTGGTCGATCTATGAAGTTCACCTCGGCTCCTGGAGACGCAGCCAGGACGGAGCGGAGCCGGCCTATCGAGATCTAGCTCCTCAGCTCGCTGACTATGTTCGCGAGCTCGGCTTCACGCACGTGGAGCTCCTTCCGATCATGGAGCATCCCTACTATCCATCGTGGGGGTACCAAACGACGGGCTATTTTGCGCCAACCAGCCGCTACGGTACGCCGCAAGACTTCATGTACTTTGTTGACGTGTTGCACCAGGCAGGTATCGGCGTGATTCTCGATTGGGTGCCGTCTCACTTCCCCTCGGATGCCCACGGGTTGGGATATTTCGACGGAACGTACCTCTTCGAGCACGCGGACCCACGCAAGCGAATTCACCCTGACTGGGACAGTCTCGAGTTCAACTACGACCGCGGCGAGGTCCAGAGTTTTCTGACCAGCAGCGCGTCGTTCTGGCTCGAGCGCTATCATCTCGACGGGCTTCGCGTCGATGCCGTCGCGTCCATGCTCTACCTGGACTACTCCCGCGACGAGGGCGAGTGGGAGCCCAACCGATTCGGGGGACGCGAGAATCTCGAAGCGATGGAGTTTCTGCGCCGGCTCAACGAGATGGCGTATGGCAACTACAAGGATAGCCAGCTCATCGCCGAGGAGTCGACGGCGTGGCCTCTCGTCTCTCACCCGACCTATGTGGGAGGCCTCGGCTTCGGCATGAAATGGGATCTGGGGTTCATGCATGACACGCTCGACTACATGAGCGAGGAGCCGCGCCATCGCAGGTTTCACCAGGAGAAGCTGACGTTTCGACCGATGTACGCCTTTTCCGAGAATTTCGTGGTCCCGCTGTCGCACGACGAAGTCGTCCACGGCAAGGGATCCTTGCTGACGAAGATGCCCGGCCGAGAATGGCAACAGTTCGCGAACCTCCGGCTCCTATTCGGCTACATGTGGGGGCAGCCGGGGAAGAAACTTCTCTTCATGGGCGGTGACCTTGCGCAGCGAAGCGAGTGGGACCACGACCAGGCCCTCGAGTGGCACGTACTCGAGCACCCAGATCACCGAGGTGTCCAACGTTGGGTTCGGGATCTGAACACGTTCTACCGGGCGCAAGTCTCACTCCACGGAACGGATTTCGAATCGACGGGATTCGAGTGGATTGACTGCGAAAATCACGGCAGGAGCGTTCTCTCGTTCGTGCGAACGGGTGGAGTCGAACACAGCCCGGTCGTCGCCGTTTACAATTTCAGTGATGAAACCAGGCAGGATTATCGCGTGGGCGTTCCGCGCGATGGACGTTGGGAGGAGAAGCTGAACAGTGACAGCGAGTACTATGGCGGCCGTGGAGGTGGCAACCTCGGCACGGTGGACACCGAAGCGGTTCGACACGATGGGCACGAGCACTCCATCGTGTTGATGCTTCCCGCACTCTCGGCGCTCTTCCTGACTCCGGCGCCCAAGACTCGGCCACGCAAACCCACTCGACGGAAATAGACCCGACAACGTGACCCATTACGTCTGCGTCCACGGCCATTTCTATCAGCCGCCCAGGGAGAACCCCTGGCTCGAGGCGATCGAGCCTCAACACTCGGCGGCTCCATATCACGACTGGAACGCCCGGATCAGCGTCGAGTGTTACGAGCCCAATACCGCATCGCGAATTCTCGACGATGAGGACCGAATCGTCTCGATCGTCAACAACTACAGCCGAATGAGCTTCAACTTCGGCCCAACGTTGCTTTCGTGGCTCGAGCGGGAGAAACCCTCGGTGTACGAAGCGATCCTCGATGCCGATCGTGAGAGCCAGGAACGCTTTGGCGGGCACGGCTCCGCGCTCGCTCAAGGCTACAACCACATCATCCTCCCGCTTGCGAACCGCGAAGAGAAGGAGTTCCAAGTCGTCTGGGGACTCCGCGACTTCGAGTCTCGGTTCGGCCGTGAGGCCGAGGGGATGTGGCTGCCGGAGACTGCGGTCGATCTCGAGAGTCTCGAAGTGCTCGCCGCGCATGGGATCGCGTTTACGATACTCGCTCCTTCTCAGGCGGCGCGGACCCGTCCGGTTGGCGCCTCCGGCTGGCAGGACGTCTCGGACGGGGGCGTCGATCCGAAACGGCCGTACTTGCAACGTCTGCCCTCCGGTCGCAGCATCGCCCTGTTTTTCTACGATGGAGGACTCTCCCGAGGTGTGGCGTTCGACGGGTTGCTGCACCGGGGCGAGGACTTCGCTCGTCGACTCGAGAGCGCGGGAGGCAACGGCGATGAAGACAACCTCGTTCACATCGCTACCGATGGTGAGAGCTACGGGCATCACCACCCACACGGTGACATGGCGCTCGCCTACGCACTGCACGCTCTCGAGACTCGCGGGTGGGCGAAGCTCACGAACTACGGAGAGTTTCTCGAGCGCGTTCCCCCGATCCACGAAGTCGAGATTCACGAGAACAGCTCGTGGAGTTGTGCGCACGGCGTCGAGCGTTGGCGAAGTGATTGCGGGTGCCATACCGGAGGCCTCGCCGGCTGGAATCAATCATGGCGAGAGCCGCTGCGCGTGGCGCTCGACTGGCTCCGAGGCCGGGCCCACGCCGTGACTCGCGACCAGCTGGAGCGCTTGTTCAAAGACTCCGCCGACGCACGTCACCACTACATCGAAGTCATCCTCGACCGCGAAGCCGACACCGTCGAGCGCTTCCTTCACACCCACCGGAAGGGTCGCCGGACAGCCAACACCGATGTGCAAGCCCTCAAACTTCTGGAGCTCGGGCGCCAGTTGCAGCTCATGTACACGAGCTGCGGCTGGTTCTTCAGCGACCTTGCCGGTATCGAGACCGTCCAGGTTCTCCAATATGCGGGTCGGGCCGTACAACTCGCCGAGGGTCTAAGCGGCGCGTCGCTCGAGGAGGGATTTATGACACGCCTCGCGAAGGCCCGCAGCAATCGTAAGGATTTCGGCTCCGGGCGAGACATTTATCGCCGGAGCGTCCTACCGGCCAAAGTGACGTGGGAGATGGCCGGTGCGCACTACGCGATGGCGTCGTTCTTCGAGACCTACCCCGAGAATGCCCAGCTGTACTGCTACGACGTCGCTCGGGAGCACTACGACGTCCATGAAACGGAAAAGCAGAGACTCGCGGTAGGTCGAGCACGCCTGACGTCGCGCATTACTCGAGCGTCCGAGGTTTTGAGCTTCGCCGTTTTGTACCTCGGCGGCCATACGGTCACGACCGGAGTCCGCCGCGGGGCTCGAACCTGCGACTCACTCGAAGAACCCTTTTCCCGAGGCGACGACACCGAGGTCTTGAGGTCGATCGATCAATGCTTCGGGGAACAACAGTTTCACTTGGAATCGCTTTTCGGCGATGAACAGCGTCGCATCGTCGACGCGCTTGTGTTGTCGACCCTCGAAGACGCTGAAGCCAGCCACGCCAGCCTCTACGAAAAACACGGCGCCACCATGCGGTTCCTGACCAAGCTCGGTGTCCCGGCGCCGCCAGCCCTGTCGGTTGCCGCAGAAGTCGTTTTGAATGGCAACCTGCGACGGGCGTTCGGCGAAGATGTTTTGGACGAGGAGACTATCGGGGACTTGCTCGCAGATGCCCTCACCGAAGGCGTGCCTCTGGATGAGGTGTCTCTGGCGTTCACCGCCCGAGAAACGCTGGATCGCATGGCCGAGGAATTCTTCGCCGACCCCACGGATTTGAAGCGTCTCGACACGTTACGCGCCGGCGTGCGGATCGCACTGAGCATGCCTTTCGAAGTCGACCTTTGGCGAATCCAAAACCTGTATTTCCTTTGTCTCCAGGGGCGCGATTCTCGGGTGGGTCGCACCCAGCGATGGCGTAAGGCCTTTCAGGATCTCGGCAACCGTTTGTCGATGCGTTTATCCGAGGTGGAAGAGCGGGATGCTCCGGAAGCTCGCCAATAGCTTCGGCGTTCATACGCGCTACCTCGACGTCGACGGCAACCTCACCGTCTGCAATCCCGAGAGTGTTCTCTCGGTGCTGCAATCGCTCGGTGCACCCATCGCCCGACTCGATGACGCCGGTGATGCGCTCAGACAACGGCGTGAGGCGTTGTGCCGACGCATTCTCCCTCCCGTCGTTCCTTTGTGGGACGACAATATCCCCGGTGTCCGGATCACGTTGCCCGCCGTCCTGGCATCACGACACCTCCGAGCAAAGCTCTATCTCGAGAACGGAGAGGTGCGCGATTGGACGCCCAACGCGCGCACCGTGGTGAGGTCCCGTGAGGTCGAAGGCACTCGCTATCTGACGACACGATTGCCACTACCCACGTTGCCTCTCGGCTACCACCGACTGGCGGTCGACATCAACGGCGTCGAGCACGAGACGTTGCTCGTTCGGGCGCCGACACGATCGTTTCGCGATGCCTCGAAGCGACGGCGCTGGGGCCTGTTTGCTCCCCTGTACGCGCTGCACTCACGAGATTCGAGCGGCGTTGGTAATTTCGCGGATCTTGAACGGCTGATGCGGCTCACGAAGCGCCACGGGGGCGACTTCGTGTCCACATTGCCGTTTCTCGCGTCATTTCCTGAGGAGCCGAGTCCCTACTCCCCGCTCAGCCGGCTATTCTGGAACGAGCTCTACATCGATACCGGCAATCCCGCCGGAGTGCATCCGGGAGGGCTTCTCGATGTCGAAGCGCTCGTCGACACGAAGCGCTCTGAGCTCGAGGCGATGCCTCGGGATCGAGCGACCCTCGATTTGTTTCTGGAACGTTTCCCGCTGGTGCTCGACTATGCCCGTTTTCGTGCGTTCACGGCGACGCATGGCGCAGAGTGGACTCGGTGGCCCGAATCGCAAAGTTCCGGTGTCCTCGTCGAGGGAGACGTCGATGATGACGAAGTTCTCTATCACCTGTATAACCAACTTCGAGCCGACAGTCAGTTGCAGACTCTCCGAGGCACGGGCGTCGGACTTTACCTCGACCTGCCGCTCGGGGTTCATCGCCGCGGCTACGATGCTTGGCGCGAGCAAACTCTCTTTGCCGGCAAGGTCGACGTAGGCGCCCCGCCCGACGCGGCCTTCTCCGGCGGACAGAATTGGAGCACGCCGCCGGTTCTTCCTCACAAGAGCCGTGAGCAAGGGCACCGCTACCTGCGCCTCGCATTCCGACACGGCATGCGCTACGCCAGCATGCTCCGCATCGACCACATCATGGGCCTCCACCGACAGTTCTGGATCCCGCGCGGTGCGGCCGTTGCTGACGGCGTCTACGTGCGCTACCCGGCCGACGAGCTGTACGCGATCCTCAACCTCGAATCGATGCGCGCCCATTGCGAGCTCATTGGTGAAAATCTCGGCATCGTGCCCGAGGTCGTGAACGCTGCCATGCGGCAACACGGTTTGCGCGGACTTCACGTCCTGCAACTAACTCCGGATGCGCCTGTCCCGAAAGACTCTGTCGCAAGCCTGAACACCCATGACACCGCGACCTTCGCCGGGTACGCAGCCGAGACCGGCCGCGACCCCAAGCGGGCGCTGCACACGGCGCTAACGCAGCTCATGAACGGCCCCGCGGACATCGTGAACGTCGCACTCGAAGATTTGTGGCTCGAGTCCGAGCCCCACAACGTGCCAGGAACCACCAGCACCGAACGTCCGAACTGGCGACGCCCCTTGCGCTACTCGCTCGAGGAGGTCGAGTCGAAGATAGGGGTAATACTAGATAGTTTCGAACGCTAAGGGCTAGATAGCCTCGAACGTCAAGTCGGGAGCGCTGCCACAGCGTCGATCTCGATCTGAACCCCGTGATGCAATGTACTCACGGGTACAATCGCGCGCGCGGGTCGATACAGACCAAAAAACGTGGAGTAAACGGCGTTCACCCGCCCCCAGAGCTCGACCCCCGAGATGTAGACCGTCGTCTTGACGATGTGCGCCTTGTCGGATCCCGCGGCTTCGACCACGGCAAGCACGTTGTTGAGCGCCTGTTCGGTCTGCTCTTCGATGGCGCCGGTCTTCGCCTCGCCCGTTACAGGGTTAATCGGCAGCTGCCCGGAGACAAACAGAAAACCTCCGTGCGCAACCCCTTGGGCGTAGTGGCCGCCTGGCAAGGGCGCTGTGGGGGTTTGAACCCGTCTCACTCGGCCTCTCCCCTCGTCGGCGTCGCGTGGGGGGTGTAGTCGAGCCTTTTTCCATCGAGCGCTAGCTCTGGGCCGTCGGGGCGCGACAGTCTCCCTTCCGGGCCAAACGCCGCGACCGTTGCCGCAAGCTCTTCGTCGGAGCGTTTCTTACCAATGACGCGTGGAGTGTCGCGATACAAGCTATCCACGTGGACGGTCTGAGTGGGAAACGCGAACTCGACGCCAAGCTCTTCCGCCAAGCGCAGAATCTCGATAAAGAAATTGTGTTTTTCGCGGAGCTCCTGACTCCAGTCCTCGACTTCCAAAAAGCAGTACACGAGAATATTGAGCGAGGAATTGCCGTAGCCGATGAAGTGGATCTCGTAGAAATCCTTCCTCATATACCGGTTTGCCTGAATGATCGCGCGGATGCCCTCGACGAAAGCCTGCATCTGAGCGGCGGTCGTGCTGTACGTCACTCCGAGGACTTGTTTGATCCGCCGATAGCGCCGTAGCCCCATGTTGTCGACGTCTGAGTTCGCGATCTTCGAGTTCGGCACGCTCACGACAGAGTTATAGAACGTGCGGATGCGTGTGGAGCGGAATCCGACTTCCTCGACGGTACCTTCTACCTTGTCGGTCACGACCCAATCGCCGATTTGAAACGGCCTGTCCGCGAAGATCATGATCGACCCAAAGAAGTTCGCGATCGTGTCTTGGGCAGCGAGCGCGACCGCCACGCCGCCAATCCCGAGCCCTGCGAGGATTGAGCTGATCGAGTAGCCAAAGCTCTGAACCAAAACGAGCGCGCCGATCGTAAACGCAAAGACCTTCATCGCCTTTCTCAGCATCGGAATCAGCTGATCGTCGAGCTTCGTCTCGGTCTTGGCGGTGATGCGTCGTAGGTGGTCACAGAGAAAATCGACGAGCTTGAATGCCAGCCAGAGCAGACTCGCCGCAATCATGACTTCGAGGGCGAACTTGATTGCTGCGTTCATGGCGACTGAGAGCTGAAGGTCGGCGTAGACCGATCGGATGATGAGGGTGAAAACGAGGAAGCTGACCGGCTTGACGGACTGAAGGACCAGGTTCTCGTCCCATGTGGGGGGTGTGCGCTTGATGAGCCACTGGGCGATTTTGTTCAGGAAGAACTCGGAGCTCTTGCGGACAATGAAAGCTGCGAGCAGAACGAGAAAGATCCCGGCATATTGCCACAGTGCCATGCCGAGGAGTCTCGTCTGAAACACCGCCGGTAAGTTCCGGAGCAGGTACTGCGCCGCCCGGCTGAATGTGGTGTCATAGAGTTCCGGAATCACAACGAGGGTGCGTTGCGAGAACACCCAACGCTCGCCCACTTTGACGAGCTCGACCTCCGGAAGGCGGACAGGAAAAAGCTGGTAGAGATTTCTTCCGCTGGTTTCATCCACGTAGTCCGAGTCTGACGGGATGGTGTCGACGTAAACCAACAGTCCTCGCGCGTCGAGCACGGCTTTGAGCTGCTGTGCGAGCTCCCGCCGCCGCGCGATCGAGAGGTTAGGATTGCCGCCCATGGCTTCGGAGGCAATATCCAAATCCACTGTCGGCACGTTCTGCCATTTCAGGAAATTGTCCACAGCACTTTGAGGGGTGGACAGGCGTTGCTCCGTGGTGCCGGACTGCGCTACCACGAGACCCGTCGCAACGGCACTCACGGCCGCAATGATTATCAAACGTCGCATGACTCTCCTTCTATTCGAGCGACGCTATTATGTGCGTTTTCCGCCTAAACGTTCGACCCAACGTTCCACGGGAAAGCCCCGACCGAGCGCTATTTCTTGGCTCGCGCAGTTTTCGGTTTGCGCGGCGTGTCGATCGAGACGAGAGCGACTAGCTTTTTCGGCGCCACAGCTCGGTAGCTCTCTTCGATCCACTCGCGCAACATGTCCTCCGGGGGCCTCTCCGCCTCCGAAAAACGGGCGGTAATCCAGCCGCTATTGCCCAAGCCATAACCTGTCGGCTCGGTGAACGGGAGCATCAGCGCCACGGTCTGAGACTCCGGAAGCTTTACCGAAAGCGTGAGTCCCCCGCCCGGATGTCCCATAAAGACAAACACCTTCTTACGTACTTTTACGACCCGCTCGCCCCAGGGGAAATCTTCGTGTGCCTCTGGGAAACCGAGCGCAAAAGCGCGTAGAGCGTTTTCACACCGTTGCGCGTTGCTTTTTTTTCTGGCCACCTGTGTCTCCGTCGAACCAGTGCAGCCAGTCGGCGACGACGCCTAGCTTCCGTCGGTCGATGCGGTAGTTCCTGGTTCTACCCCGTTTTTCTTGAACCAGCAGACCGGCATCTTCCAACACACGAAGGTGTCGGGTGACGGTCGGCCACGCACATTCGAATCGACTCGCGATGTCTCCCGCGGTCATCTCTCCCCCGCGAAAGTGCACGACGAGCAGGATTTGCCGTCTCGAGGCGTGGGCCAGCGCCGAGACGACCTCGTCGAGATCCTCCAGGCGTCGCGCGGCCCGAGGCACGGTCTTCCTCTTAGCCAACTGTTTCCAGGTCCAGGAATTCCATGTCATCAACGAGCTCGCCCATCGGCTCCCATACGGCCATGACTTCCGGAAGCTCGTGCGCGGTTTGAGGTGCCTTGCCGTTGTTCCATTCGAAGAGCTCGACAAAGCATTTGCGTTTGCTCTTGTCCTGGGTCGCGTAACACCGCGCGGGATCGGGCGTCACGAGACCGATGCGATTCAATGTCGGCCAATGCTTCTCGAGGAGCGGGCGAAACTCCTTCTCCTTACCTTCTTTCACTCGATAGATGCACAACACCCGAACTGGATCCGTCTCAGACATAAAGCGACCCTCCTGACATGTATATTTAGCCAAATAGCTTAATATCTGTCAAGCGAAAGCGTGTTGGGCGACGAAAACGCTGTGTACGGGCGGCTCGAAACATCTTCAACAGGACGCTGGTTCAGCCAGCGGATCGACCCGACAGCGGTGAAAGCGAGCTCAGCCTAAATGAGGGTACCAATGTTCGGCGGGAAAAGCCTGGCCGCTTGCTGGTGTCTACCAGACACCGCGCCATGATCTTGGTACGCCTGACAGGATTCGAACCTGTGACCTTCGGATTAGGAATCCGACGCTCTATCCTACTGAGCTACAGGCGCACGAAGTGGCTGGACGATCCCTCATAGCCTAGGCAAACGAACCAGCCTTGTCCAGTTCTTCGAGAGAGCCCGATGGCCCCCCCGGTTTCACGGCCATGGTCAAGAAACTGTAGGAAGATTTCGTGAGTTTTTGGAGAAACGAAATTTCGAGCTGAGTCAAAAAAAGATCGACACCACCATCAGAACTTCCGGGCAGGGTGATATCGGATAGCTTGCGACCAAATGCCTGGCGAGCATGTCGTTCTTCCTCGGTCACGAAGTGATACTCGGACCGCAGGAGCTTTTGGACGAAAGTGAGCTCTTGATGCGTCAGCCGTATCGTCGCGCGTCGATTGTTCGCTATCGCCATCTTGTCCTCTGTTGCGTCGTTTTCTTCCATCGAATCCACTGCGTCCCGAGGGACTACGCAGCCCCTATTTTGTAATGGTTTTGCTCGTCGGGTGTTCGATCGTAGCTGCGAGAGTGCATCGCCGCCTGCTCGTACACTTCTTTCTCCGAAGAACCAGAGACCATGAACGGTTTCGTCACGTTGGGATGGGTGACGTCGATCAGCACCACACGATCGCCGAGTCGTACGAGGTTCCACGCGTGACGCCCTTTGAAGATGTAGAACTTGAGATTGCCCTTCACGAGACGGCACTCGATGCCCGCTTCCTGCAAGTACAGCTGAAAGAAGATCGACAGGTGCCGGCAGACACCGAGACCCTTCTCGAGGTATTCGGAGAGCACGATGCTCTCGTTGCCGAAATCCTTTGAGAGTTTTTCGACGCCGGTCTCGTCGAACTCGATATCTCGTCGCACGCTGTCGTAGTACCAGCGGAGAAGCCCTTCCATGTCTTCGTCTGCGGCAACGCCGCGTCGTTTGCACTCGGCGAGGCGCGGCGCCATCCGCACCTTGTCGACTTTGATCTTCTCCCGACCGATACGCTCGGTGGGAGAGGCCTGGCTTCCCATGTCCGTGTACCCGTGCATCAGGTAATCCGGGATCCCTTGGTAGACTCGTCCATCGTTGAGCCAGCTCTGCTGGTCCAAGAGGATCTCGAGCTCGACGGCGGCTTTGATGTATCGCTCGCGTCGAGCCGCGTCCGGGATAGCCGCGATAGCTCCGTTCATGGCTCGAATGCATTCCATGGGCGCGATACCCCAGCTCGCAACGAACCCGGCCAGTTCGTTGGGCTCGAGCTCATGAGCGATACGCTTGCCCGTTTTCGGATCGAGATAGAACGAGTGACTCAGATACTCAGTGTCCATCAACGCGACGGAGCGGGCGAGCGACGCCTGTTGGGCGCTGAGCCGATCCATCAGCTCGCGCATCTCTTTCGAGCCAAGTGCGCGACGCGACGGCGAAATTCTCGTGACCGACGACACCGAGTCGTCGGAAACGTCTCGCGCTTCCTCGCGCTCGCCGTCGCCAGAGGGTAATCTCACCCAATCAATCCTCTTTAGTAGTTCAATACAGTGCAGATGTCGTAGTCGGTGAGCTTGTCCCGACCTTTGAGAAAGTCGAGCTCGATGAGAAAGCTCAGCGCCTCGACTTTGCCCCCAACTTTCTCGACCAGGTCGGCCACTCCGCGAGCGGTGCCGCCGGTGGCGAGCACATCATCCACAATCACGATCCGTTGACCGGCCTCGACTGCATCCGCATGCATCTCGAGGGTATCGCTGCCGTACTCGAGCTCGTAGGAAACCTGTACGGTGTCGGCCGGGAGCTTTCCGGGCTTTCTTACCGGGATGTGGCCTTTGCCAAGCTCGTAGGCGAGCGCGGCGGCAAAAATGAACCCGCGGCTCTCGATGCCGATGAGTGCATCAAACTCGCGAGATTTGAGGGGCGCAGCCATGTAATCGATGGCTTTCCTGAATGATTGCGCATCACTCAATAGCGGAGTGATGTCTTTGAAGACGATGCCCTTCTGTGGAAAGTCAGGCACGTCACGAATGATTTGGCGTAGTTGCTCCATTGGACTCCTTAGAAACGCACGATGAACGAACTCAGCTCAGGGTCGACCGCGATCGTCATTGTCTCCATTTCCTCGACTCGCGATGCTCTCGGTCCTTCACGAAGCCGTTCACAAAACATTGCCAAAGTAGCCGTGTCGGCTTGCGCTAGCACTTCCACACGACCATCCGGCAGGTTCCGCACATAGCCGCACACATCGCGCGCTCGAGCTTCCCTCTCGGTGAACCAACGAAATCCCACGCCCTGAACCCGGCCAGACAGGAACACTACGTATGCTTCCACGAGTCTGGCTCTAGCTGGCCACGGGCGAACGATCCATCGGCACCGGAAAGCCGCATCGGCGTCACGAAACGCCTGCGTTCCGATCCTCTCATTTCCTTGCTAACTTTGGGATTATACCAAGAAGACGCGTCAATCGCCGTTCCAGCGCTCCAGGGCGAGCACGGCATTGAGCCCGCCAAAAGCGAAGGAGTTGCTCAGGGCCCTCCGAATGGGCTGCTCGCGCGCGGCGTTGGGGACGACGTCGAGATCGCACTCGGGGTCGGGACCGAGGTAGTTCGCGGTCGGCGGGATGAAACCGTTTTCCATCGCGAGAACGGTCGCCACACATTCGAGGGCCCCAGCGGCACCCAACCCGTGCCCGTGCATCGATTTAGAGGAGCTCACCGCAAGTCGGTGGGCATCTTCTCCGAAAACCCTCTTCACCGCACGAGTCTCGGTGACGTCGTTGAGTAGGGTTCCCGTGCCGTGCATATTAATGTAATCGACCGAGTCTGTCCCGAAGCCAGCATCGGACAAGGCACCCTCGAGCGCCCGGGCGGCGCCTTTTTCCGAGGGCTTCGTGATGTGGGACGCATCGGATGACAGGCCAAACCCCTTGAGCTCGGCGTGGATATGAGCGCCCCGGGCACGTGCCGACTCGAGCTGCTCGAGGACCAGCGCGCCCGCGCCCTCCGCCAGGACCATCCCCTTCCGATCCCGCGAGAACGGGCGGCAAGGCTCCGGTGAAATGACTCGCATGCTGTCCCAAGCCTTGAGATGACCGAGACTGAACGGAGCCTCGCTCCCTCCCGTGAGCGCGACCGAGGCTGTTCCTCGCGAGACCATCCAAAACGCAACGCCAATCGCGTGACTCGACGATGAGCATGCCGTCGAGACGTTCAACCCTGGCCCCTCGATCCCGAGCTGCATCGATGCTCTGCTCGTACCCGCGCTCGACATAATCCGAGGCACCGCGAGTGGTGTCACACGCTGACGTCCGTCGCGATAGATAGCGCGAAAGAGCTCGTCCTGAGTGGTTTGCCCTGCCATGGCCGTACCGGTCACGATACCGGCATCGACGAGTGCCTCGGGTGCGACACCGCTCGCCTGCACTGCCTCGCAGGCCGCGAGCATCCACAGTTTCGCGAAACGGTCCAAGCTGGAAGAAGCCGCAGGGTCAACCGACGCGTCAAGGTCGACACCCCGAACCTCGCCTCCGTGGTGAAATTGCAAGCTCGACGTATCTGCGAGAGTGATCTCCGCGAAACCGTGCCGTCCCGCGCACAGGGACTCCCAGAAGCTCTCACGGTCTTGACCGATCGCCGACACCACACCGATGCCGGTGATCACGACCCGGTGGAGCCCCATAGGGTGGTTGGTTTAGCTTGGCGTGGGAAGGAGAGACTTCACGCACTCGACGACGTCGCCGACGGTTTTGATTTCTCGGGCGTCGTCATCCGGGATGACGATCCCGAGCTCTTCTTCGA
>CAMYKY010000048.1 GCA_947259165.1 uncultured Acidobacteriota bacterium
TCTCAAGACTTCGGAAACGTTGCTGCATCAATTTGTCTTGGGGGCTTTGCCCCCAGGGGCCCCTCCGGAGGAAAACCTCCGGGGCCCAAAGTTTACTTCAAACGGACTTGACGGACGGTGATCTGCCCCGTAGTCTAAGTCAGTACCTTAAAAACCAGGAGTCCTCATGAAACCGAACCGGGCGATTTGCGCCCTCGTGCTCGTCTGCCTCGCGGGGACCGCGACCGTTTACGCCCTTCGATCGGGCCTGAGCGTCGCGACAGCACCTCCAGTCGTCGTCGAGACCACCCCGCGCGCCGGTGCGACCGACATCGATCCGAGTGTGTCCGAGGTCCGGGTGATCTTCAGTAAAGACATGATGACCGACAACATGTGGTCGGTGGTGAAAATTTCGGACGAGACGTTCCCGACGCTCGCTGGAGAGGTCGGCTACCAAGACGCCCGCACGTTTGTCATTCCCGTCGCTCTCGAGCCAGAAAGCACCTACGCGCTCTGGTTCAACTACAAGCAAAACGACGCCTTCCGGGATGTGAACGGAAGCGCTGCGATCCCCTATTTCCTCGTGTTCCAAACGCGGGAATAGGGCCCTGTTCAGGAAGAAGAGGCATTGGGTCTCTCCCGTCCCTCGACCACACTGGATCTGTGCCGCGATTTTGTATCGCGAACGCCTCTAAACCCCGTCGCAGGTTCTCGGTAGAATGGAGCATGGCTAACATCAAAACAAAAAAAGGCACCATCGGTATTCTCACGGGAGGAGGCGACGTGCCAGGGCTCAACCCCGCGATCCGGGCGCTCACTATCCGCGCTATCCGCGAGGGCTATCGCGTCGTCGGTATCCGCCGCGGCTGGGCAGGCCTGATTGAGCTCGACCGCAACAGTGCACAGAGCCGGAGCGAGATGGTGGTCGAACTCACCGAGGAGCACGTGAACAAGGTCGGCCGCACTGGCGGAACGTTCCTGCACACGTCACGCACTCGGCCGAGCCACGTCCCGAAAGACGAGGTGCCCCTGCACCTCCGGGATACATACCAGGATGAATTCAACGACCTCACGAAGGAAACGTTGGCGAACCTGGAGTTTCTGGGTATCGACACGCTCATCCCCATTGGCGGCGACGACACGCTCTCGTATGCAGTGCGAATGCACGAAAGCGGCGTTCGCGTCATCGCCATCCCCAAGACAATGGACAACGACGTTCCTGGCACAGACTACTGCATCGGCTTCAGCACCTGCGTCACCCGCACCATCGAGCTGACTCACGCGCTCAGGACGAGCGCCGGGAGTCACGAACGTTTTCTCGTGATCGAGGTCTTTGGACGCTACGCGGGCTTCACGTCTTTGCTCCCCACGATGGCGGGGGCGGCGAACCGGTGCGTTATCCCCGAGCACACCTTCGATATCGACAAGCTCTGCGAGCTACTTGCCGCCGACCGTTACTCGAACCCGAGCCGCTACAGCGTCGTGATCGTCTCCGAAGGCGCCACGTTCCACGGAGTAGAGACTGTATTCTCGGGAGAAGAGCAAGACATGTTCGGGCACAAGAAGCTCGGAGGCATCGGCGACATCGTCTCGGCTCGTTTGAAAGACCTCTCGCCCAAGTACAATAGTGGCCGGCCCATCAACGTCATCAACCAGCGGCTCGGCTATCTCGTCCGTTGCGGCGATCCCGATGCGCTCGATTCCATCGTGCCGATGGCATTCGGTAACCTCGCTATGGGGCTCGTCCTCGACGGTGTCGAGGGCCGACTCGTCTGCGTCCACAATGGCCGCTACGATAACGTACCCATCGAGATGGTGACGAGCCGCAAGAAGCTCGTCGATTTCAAGAAGTTTTACAATACCGAACGCCTCAGACCCCAGTACAAGCAGTTCGACTCCGCGCCGCTGTTCATCATGACCGGCGACTAGGCGACGGAAACCTCGCTCGAGCTCGGGGCGGTCAGTTTCGCGGCGATGGCCATGTCGCGCCCCGCGTCGGCTGTACCGATTGCGGTTCGTGTCGCTCCAGCATCTGCCGGCGAACGACTCCCCCGTATACGTTGCCGAACGTATCGACGCCGACGCCCTCCGCCCCGCTATGGGCGAAGTCTCTCGATTCGATATCCTCGAGAAAATAATGGACCTGTCCGGTTTTCGCGCTTCCGATGCGGATCCCTTTCTTCCACGCCGGGTTGTCCGGACCCCAGGATTCCGAGTCGGCGACATAGATCGTGTCGGTGTGGTCGACGTACACCCCGCTGGGTCGACCGAACTGGCTCCACTGGTCGATGTAGTTGCCTTCCTGATCCCAAATCATGATCCGATTGTTGTCGCGGTCGGCGATGAACAGACGCCCTTCGGTATCCATTGCGATCGCGTGAGGCGCGCTCAACTGGAGATGGCCCTGCCCCGTGCTTCCCAGTCGCTCGATGAACGTCCCATCGGGAGCGAGCTTCGTCAGGCGGGCATGAGGACCGTTCTTGAGGTGTCCCTCGGTCACGAAGATCGTGCCCTCCGGCGACACCACGACATCGGTCGGCTCGCGGAACAGACCTGGAGTGTCGCCAGCAACGCCAGAGCGTCCAAGCGTCATGAGGAGCTCACCATCGGAGCTGAATTTTCTGACGAGGTGTCCGCCGGGAGCATCACCGCTTCCGGAGTCGGTGGTCCACACATTCCCCTCGTAGTCGACGTGAAACCCGTGCGGAAACGCCATCAAGCCCTCGCCCCACGTGTCGAGCCGCTTGCCTGTTCGTGGGTCTAGCTTGATGATGGACGGCTCTGGCCGATCGACGCACGTGTTCGAGTGACATCGGTGAGAAACATAGAGGAGACCGTCGGGGCCGCCTTCCGCGCCATTGACCGCCGCCCACTCGCCGTTGTTTCCTGGAGGGGCCTCCCCCCACGGCTCGATCCGCGTGTAGGGATTCGGCCGGTCGTTGCTATTGCCAATTGGACCGTACGCGGCCACGAGCTGTTGCAACAGGTTGACGACAGCGCTGTTGAAATTCTCGTTCGTAACCGGCCGGTCGATATTGGGATTCTGTCGAACCGGCGTCGGCTCCTTGTCTTGTGCGTGCAGGGCACCAGCGGCGCTGACTACGAGCGCTACAAACAGTGTGGATCTCAACCGAGCTGGCATGAAAACCTCCTCATGATCTCTCAATTGTATCGGTATTCGCGCAGCGTGCCTCTATAATCCTCGGGAATCACTTCGAGAGGAGCTCAAGATGGTCGCCCGTTGGTACACGCTCGTCGTTATCGCTCTCATCCCATTCCTACCCCGTGCAGCGGAAAGCCAAGAGATCAAACGCCGCTGGGAGTTCATGAACCAGATTCGGCGCGAGAAGTTCGACCTCGTGCTGCCGGAAGTCATGAGAGAAAACGACGTCGACATGTGGATTACGGTGGGCCGAGAAGGGTACGAAGAGCCGCTAGCGACAGACCTCGGCGACGCCTACATGGGCGACATCGGCTATTTCGTGTTCACGGATCGCGGCGGGGACCGCATCGAACGTGCCGCGCTCGAGATCAGCGACTACTTGCTCGAGGAGAACGGCGCCTACGACATCGTCACCGGCGACTACGATCTCAAAGAGTTCGTCGCTGAGCGCGATCCTCAAACCATCGCGTTGAACTACTCCGAGTACATCGCCGGAGCCGATGGCTTGACCAAGAACCAATACGATCGGCTGGTTGAGACTCTGGGAGAGCCCTACGTATCCCGGTTCGTGTCTTCCGAAAAGCTCGTGTCCGACTTCAGGTCTCGGCGCGTCGCGACCGAGATCGCAGCGTTCTCGCAGGCGGGAGAATTCTCCCGGACGATCGCCGAGCGTGCTCTCTCGAACGAAGTCATCACGCCGGGCGTCACGACACTGGAAGAGGTCGCATGGTGGATGAAGGGACAGCTCCATGACAACGGCCTGGAATCGTCGTTCGGCATGCCTTCGGTGTATTTGCAGAACCCCGGAGTCGACCCCTCGGTGTCGTCATCCCGGATCATCCAGCGGGGTGACGTCATCGCCATCGACTGGGGCGTCGGCTACATGAACTTCTACACCGACGTGAAGCGTCTCGCGTACGTGTTGAAGGAAGACGAGACCACGGTTCCGCCGGGACTCCAAAAAGCGTTCGACAACGCCCGCGCGGTCCGCGACATCCTGAAAGCGAACATCAAAGCCGGACGGCGCGCCGACGAGACCGAGACTCTTTTGAATCAGAAGATCGAAGAGGCGGGTTTCTCGGTGATGACGGAGCCGAACCAACCGAGCGACGACCCGACCAAGATCGACGTCATCATCGGCTGCCACTCCGTCGGAAACGTCGGACACGGCAGCGGTCCATCGATCGCCTGGTTCCACCCGCGACGCGCCTCGTTCGTGATTCAGCCCACGAACCTATTTGCTCTCGAGCTGTTCGCCTACACCTCGGTCCCGGAGTGGGGTGGGGGCAAGGTGCGAATTCCCTTGGAGGACGATGCGATCGTGACGCACCGCGGCGTGGAGTGGCTTTATCCGGTCAATGATCGCGTGCTGCTGATCAAGTAGCACGGCACGGGCACGAAGCCCTCGAGCTTAGCCGCTTTCGTGAAGACCAACCTTCAAGCGCCCCTGAACGCTCCTAATTGATGTCGAGCTCCTTTTGATGCTCGACGACCTTGTGACGGCGCCCAGTTGGCCTTAAACTCCCGTTCATGAGAAACCGTCTCTCTGCCGGCCTGCTTCTTTTCGCCGTTGGGTACGGATGCTCCGAGCCCGAACCCACTGGCTCGGCAACACCCGAGATCGACACCGACGTCATCGCCTTCGTTAACGTCAACGTCGTCCCGATGACGACCGAGCAAGTGTTCGAAAGCTACACCGTCCTCATCGACGAAGGGCGCATTCGCGACATCGGGCCCGTCGCGGCCACTACCATCCCGACCGGAGCAACGCGCATCGACGGAACCGGGCGTTACCTGATGCCCGGGCTGACGGAGACCCATGGGCACCTCCCCAGCGCGAGCGTTCCCGCCATGGTGACGGAGAACTTCCTGTTCCTCTATATCGCGAACGGCGTGACTACCGTCCGAGGGATGCAAGGCAACGACTCGCAGATCGCGTTGCGCGAAAAAATCCGCACGGGCGAGCTCCTTGGGCCGCAGCTCGTGTTGGGAAGCCCGTCGATGACGGGTACGGACGTGACGAGCACCGAGCAAGCGGAGGCGCTGGTTCGAAGCTACGACGAGGCCGGCTATGACCTCGTCAAAGTCCATGAAGGACTCGCTCCCGAGGTCTATGACGCCGTCGCGGGAACGGCTTTCCAGCTCGGCATGCCGTTCGCCGGACACGTCTCCGATCACGTCGGCCTGTTCCGAGCGCTCGACATCGGACAGTCGACCATCGACCACCTCGACAACTACGTCGAGGCGCTCGTCCCCGAGGGACAGGAGCTCGAAGAGCCTCCCGGCCTGCGCGGAGCCCATGAGCTACTCGAGCGTATCGACGAGTCTCGAATCGACCTGCTGGTTCAAAAGACTCTCGACGCCGACGGTTCCGTCGTCCCTACGATGGTCCTCTGGGAGAGCGGCATCTACGCCACGCGCCCCTCGGAAGTTTTGCTCGAGGAACGCCCCGAAATCGCGTACATGCCAAAAGAGACGGTCGAGCGCTGGGTCGAAGCCGTCGACGCACGCATCGAAGAAGCGGACCCCGAGGCGATGATGCGCCTCGCGGCACTGCGTCGAAGAATTCTAAAGGCACTTCACGACGGCGGCGTGCGTATTCTGCTCGGAACCGACTCGCCTCAAATTTTCAGCGTGCCCGGGTTTTCGATCCACCGAGAGATGAAGCTCTACACCGAGGTCGGGATGAGCCCCTATGACGTGCTCGCGTCCGGAACGAAGGTCGCCGGAGATTTCTTGACTGGCGACTTCGGGAGAATCGAGCTAGGACAGCGCGCTGACCTGCTGCTGTTGGAAGCGAACCCCCTCGACAACGTGGCGAACGTGTCGAAGCGAGTCGGCGTGATGGTGAACGGGGAGTTCATCACCGAGGAGGAGATCCAGAAGCGGTTGAAGGAAATCGCCGCTTCCTACGAACGCTGAGCGCTCCGTTCAGACGGTGTTATGACTACTTCTCGCTGAGCGCCAACAACTCTACTTTGCGAAACTCGATCGGGTGGCTTTCGGCCTGCAGCGCGATATAACCCTCGGTCACGGGCGTGCCTTCTTCCTGCGGGAAGCCGTCGGGATAGAACTCGCCACCGACCACTGGGCTCGAGTACTCGATCACCGTCTCGCCATCGATGATGTGGCGGATCAACTCGCCGCCACGTACCTCCATCTCTACCGTGACCCATCGGTCGCCGTGATAGGTTTTCGAGCGCGCGTCCGCGCAGTGCTGCGTCACGAGCTCACCGTCCATCATCACGTGGGTGCCTGGGGTGCAGAGGTTCATGGTGGTCCGCTCACCCGCGCCGCTGCCACCTAGAAACTGCGCTTCGACCGAAACTGGGAATTCCTGGTCGCGACTCATGCTCGCCGCCGACTGCGAGTGCAGCATCGCACCGCTGTTTCTGAACGCCCAGTCGGGACCTCCCGGGACCTGTTCCCCCACGAACCGGTACTCGACTCTCAAAATGTAGTGAGAGAACGCTTCTTCGTAGAACAAGTGCCCGAACTCTCCATGGAAGTCGTCGTACTCATCGTAAGAAGCTTTGAGCAACCCGTCCTCGACCCGAAACGTGTTGTTGTAGTTGTCGCCCAGCTCGTAGCCCGCGATCTTCACGTCCCAGCCCGACAAGTCTTTGCCATTGAACAGCTGGATCCATTCCCAAGCAGGCTGCGACGGCTGACCGCAGCACGAGAGCACAAGGGCGACTAGAGACAGAATCTTCACACTCTGGATCATGATGCGAGCGATTCTATCTCAACGTAGATATCTGCGCGTGTTCGAGCAAAAAGGTGTCAGGGTGAGTGAAATACCCGGAGCCACTCCACCGCGTGGATGGAATTGCTTCGCGAAAATCGCCCTGGGGGACGCCGGCGACGGCGTTGAAGCCGAGTTGCCAAGGAGATTTCTCTTGCCGAGAGCGTCGCCTCCCGACGTACCCAGGAATACAGCACCAACGAACACTCCTCGCAAACATCCGCGTCGGAGTCTGGCGCTGCAGGTCAGCAAGCTGTAGTCTCCACGACTATCCATCGGCGCCCCCACTCTTGCTTGATTGTACTCCTGAAAACTCATCGGGAGACACGAGGCGCAGGCCGAGTCGCTCTGAAAAGCTTCTATCGGCAGCAGACTCGCCAACGACGATGCATTGGCCGGGGTCGAGACCGTATTTTTCAATCAAAAGCACGCCGAGCCCTGGTAGCGGCTTGCGGCACCAACACACCGCCGGTCCCGGCGCGTGGGTGCACGCGAGCACTTCGATCTCGACTCCCCCGAGATCGATACGGCCTTCGCGATCACCGGCGCCCGGTCGATACGTGAGCTGAACGATTCGATAGCCGTCGGCGGCGTAAGACTTGAGGATGTCGACGCTACTTCCCAACGCATCCAGGAAAACGGCTTTCCCGGACCGGCGGCCTTCGCCGCGGGAAGCGAACTGGACGTTGTCGATCGCGCTGAAGCCTTCTTCCAGCCGAGGTGCCTCGAGCTCGCGCCGGTATCGAAACTGGGCTTCCGGAGTGAAGTCGTTCGGCTCTTTGCTGGTTTTCATCTCCGAAGGTTCCAAAAGGCGACCGTGGCGGGAAATCATTCGTCGCACCGCGTTGACTTGCGCTTGCTCGAGCGTGGTATCGAGCCAGACGCAACGCACCGACACTCCGTGTCGACGAGCCGTCTCGATCACGTCGAAGCGCGACTCTCGACGCGGGTACGTGTTGTCCAGCACGATGCGTCGCTCGCCAGCGATCAAACGGCGCTCGAGCTCAGGCACCAGGTCGGCTAACGTGCCTCCCTCGACGTCCCGATTCAGGCGTGTGTACCCGCGCGCAAGCCACGATTCGGCGAGCGTGCTCTTCCCGGCGCCCGGATAGCCAACGAAAAGAACCAGCTCCTCCTCGGAGGCGGCCGGTGCAACACGCGGCTTCCGCACGATCGAAGCCGCGGGCATCGCCTCATCGAGCTCCGCGAGATCCTCGTCCGTCAACGACAGCTCTAGCGCGTGAAGGCTCGACACCAGGGAGTCCACACGCGTCGCTCCCGGGATGGGCAAAACGACGGCGTCGACCTTTCGAAGCCACGCCAAGGCGATCTCGAACGCGCTCACCCCGTGTCGTTTTGCTACCGATTGGAGAACCGGCACCCGGCTCAACCGTTTTGCCCGACGATGCCCACCGAGCGGGCTATGGGCAATGAGGTGAATTCCATGCTTCACGCAGTACTCAACGATGCCGTTTTTGAGCGGCGTTTGCGCGAGCGGGCTCAGCTCGACTTGAACGGAGGCGACGTCGACGATTTGTCGCGCCGCTTCAATGTCCTCGAGTCGCACATTGCAAAGCCCGACGTCGCGAATCTTTCCTTGCTTCTGGAGCGACGCCAATGCCCGAAGACTCGTCCCAAGAGGCACTCTCGGATCCGGCGCGTGCAGCTGGTACAGATCGATTTGCTCGACACCGAGCGATCGTAGGCTAGCCTCGCATGCGGTTTTCAGATGCTTGGCTCGTCCGTCGGGGATCCATTGCTTCGCCTGACGCCGCAATCCCCCCTTGGTCGCAACCACGATGTCCCCCTGTCGATTCCCGAGCGCCTTGGCCAGAAGCCTCTCGTTGTGACCGATCTCCGTTGCGCTCGGAGCATAGACATCAGCGGTATCAAAAAGGCGGATGCCGCGGTCGAACGCTTCATGGATGAGTCGGAGGGCCGACGGCTCATCCACCTCGGCCAAAGATAGACGCATCGCTCCAAGACCCAAGACGATGCTCTCTTCCAACTTCATCTAAATGGCGCGGGATTTCTTTCCTGTCGCACAAGTCCGGCGCGCAAACCCTACCTACGGACTTCGAGCCTACCATGGGTATAGAATCCCCTTCAGAGGGCCATCTGACAGGATGCCTCGAAAGGACATCAGGTATGACTAAATACACGCGTTCTGAGTTTCTACGAATTGCCGGTACGGGCGCTGCCGCGTCCGGACTCGGGTTTGCCGGGACCTCTCAGCCCGGCCGAGCTGGAAGCGTCGACGCGTCGCGTCCCGACGTCGCCCTCGTCAACGGCCGCGTCCTTACGATCGACCCGTCGGTGCCCCGCGCAGAGGCCTTCGCAGTCAAAAACGGCCGCTTCGTCGCCATCGGGTCGAACGACGATATCCGAAACATTATTGACAGCGACACCGAGCTCATCGACGCCGAGGGGCAGACGGTGACGCCCGGGTTCATCGACGCGCATTCACACCCGGCATCGGGCGGGGTTCGTGAGATCACCCAGGTGAATCTGGATCTTCGAAGCATCGACGCCATCAAAGACGCGATCCGCGAACGCGCGAGCCGAACGCCCAAGGGCGAATGGATTCTCGGCTTCAAGTACGACGACACCAAGGTACGCGAGGGTCGACAAATCGACCGCAAAGATCTCGACGAAGCCGCGCCCGACCATCCCGTCCACGTCGGGCACCGCGGAGGACACGTTTACTGGTTCAACAGCAAAGCCGCCGAGGTCGCTGGTGTCACCGCGCAAACGCCTGCTCCGATGGGCGGCGAAATCTACAAAGATGAGAACGGCGAGCTGCTTGGCAAGGTAGCAGAGAATGCGAATCGACTCTTCACCGCGGTCACGCCGTCGGGAAGCACTCGCGAGCAGCGCCAAGCCGGCGTCAAGCTCATCTCGGAGATGATGACGTCTTCGGGTCTGACCACGGTGCACGACGCGTCCTGCGGCACCGATTCCGCGATCGCGTATCAAGACGCCTACCGAGACAGCGAGCTGAAGATCCGCGTCTATCTGTTGACGCGAGGCTCTATGTTCGAGGGCTGCAAGGCCGCCGGCATCTACTCCGGATTCGGCAATGACATGCTTCGAATCGGCGGTGTGAAGTTCGTCGCCGACGGGTCGGCATCCGGTCGCACGATGTCGATGAGCACGCCCTACGAAGGGCGGCCCGACGACCACGGTATCCTGACGATGACCCAAGAGGAAATCCACGAAGCCGTCGAAGACGCGCACCGGCACGATTTCCAAATCGGTATCCACGCCAACGGCGACCTCGCCATCGACATGGTGCTCAACGCCTACGAGCGCGTTCTCGAGAAATGGCCACGGCCCGATGCGCGCCATCGAATCGAGCACTGCTCTCTCGTCAACCCCGACTTGCTCCGGCGTATCAAGGCCACCGGGACGATCCCGCTACCGTTTTACACCTACGTCCACTACCACGGCCGCAAGTGGGAAGACTACGGCGACGAGAAAATGGAATGGATGTTCGCTCACAAGTCGTTTCTCGACTACGGCATTCCCGTAGCGCCAGCGTCCGATTACGTTCCCGGACCCTACGAGCCGATGATGGCGATCCAATCGATGGTGACTCGAAAAGACGTCGAGGGCAAAACGTGGGGCGCCAGCCAGAAGATCTCGATCGATGACGCGATCCGCATCTGCACGGTGAACGGCGCCTACGCGTCGTTCGAAGAAGACGTCAAAGGCACGATCGCGGCAGGCAAGCTCGCCGACTTCGTCATCCTCGGCCAAGACCTGCACGACGCGGACCCCGACGGTATTAAAGAAACCCCGATTCTCCGCACGGTCGTCGGAGGCAACACCGTCTATTCGAAGTCTTGACAACGCTCCTCGAGGAGATACGACATGACCCGAGTCTCACGCACTGAGTTCTTGCGCATCGCCGGCGCCGGGGCCGCGGCGACAGGTCTAGGGTTTGGACGCGCACCTCAAACGAATGGATTGGAGGGCGTCGATGCCACCCACCCGGATGTCGCGCTCGTGAATGGCCGCGTTCTCACGATGGACGACGCTTTGCCGCGTGCCGATGCGTTCGCGGTCAAAAACGGCCACTTTGTCGCCATCGGGTCGAACGACGACATCCGCAACACTATCAGTAGAGACACAGAGATCATCGACGCCAAAGGCCTGACGGTGACTCCGGGATTCATCGATGCCCATTCGCACCCGGCGACGGGCGGTGTTCGTGAGATCACCCAGGTGAACTTGGATCTACGAAGTCTCGATGCGATCCGGGACGCCATCCGTGAACGAGCGAGCAAGACACCGGCCGGCGAATGGATTTTGGGGTTCAAGTACGACGACACCAAAGTGCGCGAAGGACGCGAGATTACGCGCAAGGATCTCGACGAGGCCGCGCCCAACCATCCCGTTTTTGTCGCCCACCGCGGAGGGGTCGAGCACTACTTCAACAGCAAAGCCGCGGAGATCGCTGGCGTGACGGCGCAGACCCCGACTCCTCCAGGCGGCATCCTCTACAAGGACGACAACGGCGAGCTCCTCGGTAAGACCGCCACGAGAGCCTCCGCTCTGTTCACACGCGTGACCCCCTCGGGAAACACACGCGAACAACGCCGCGCAGGCGTCAAGCTCATCTCCGAAATGATGAACTCCGCCGGGCTCACGACCGCGCACGACGCACTGTGCCTCCCCGACTCCGCCGTCGCGTACCAGGATGCCTACCAGGCGGGAGAGCTGACCATCCGCGTGTCGATGATGGTGCGCGACGAGATGTATGAGGGCTGTAAGGCGGCCGGGCTCTACTCCGGGTTCGGTGATGACATGCTCAAGGTCGGCGGAGTGAAGTTCGGCGCCGACGGTTCAGCGTCGGGACGCACGATGGCGATGAGCACCTCGTACGAAGGTCGGCCTGACGATCACGGCATCCTGACGATGACCCAAGAGGAGATCTACGAAGCCGTCGAAGACGCGCACCGACACGATTTCCAAATCGGCATCCACGCCAACGGCGACCTCGCTATCGACATGGTGTTGAACGCTTACGAGCGTGTGCTCGAAAAATGGCCACGACCGGATTCCCGTCACCGTATCGAGCACTGTTCGCTCGTGAACCCCGAACTACTACGTCGTATCAAAGCGACCGGATCTATCCCCACGCCGTTTTACACCTACGTCCATTATCACGGCCGCAAGTGGGAGGAGTACGGCAAAGAGAAAATGGAGTGGATGTTTGCGCATAGATCCTTTCTCGATTACGGCATTCCCGTTGCACCAGCGTCCGACTACGTGCCCGGACCCTATGAGCCCATGATGGCGATCCAATCCATGGTGACCCGCAAAGACGTCGAGGGCCGTACGTGGGGCGCGAGCCAGAGGATCTCTGTCACCGACGCACTCCGAATTTGCACGGTGAACGGCGCCTACGCTTCGTTCGACGAAGACGTCAAAGGCTCGATTGCGGCGGGCAAGCTCGCCGACTTCGTCGTTCTCGGCCAAGACCCGCACGACGCCGACCCCGACGGGATCAAGGAAATCCCCATCGTTCGCACCGTCCTCGGCGGCAATACCGTCTATCGAAAGACGTAGCACCGCAGAGAGTGCACGGAGTCGTCGTTCTCGGCGCCAGGGATCGCCTAGTTCACCGACCCTACGGCTCTGAGCTCCGCGCCGGCCGCCAGATCGCGCAGCGGTGTGCGATATCCCGCTCGCTTCGGGCCATTCGTCACCGGAGCCCAGTTTTGTCGTGCACGGTTGTGGAACGCTTCTTGCGTACTAGCGTAGATGCGCGGAGACGGGGAGCATCATGAAGCAAATGATGGCCATATGTCTCGCGATACTCTTTGCCACGACCCGGTTTGTCAGCGGCAGCGAGCTCCGGTGGGCGACCCCTCAAAACGAGCACGATCAACCGAAGGCATCGCTCGAGAATCTCAGCCTCGACGTCGGTACCCGCGCTCGTGTCATTCGCGCGGACGGCAGTAGGCTCGATGGAGAATTTCGGGCGTCGGCCGCGGGCTTACTGTCGCTTCAAACCGACGAAGGCGTGCTCGCCCTACCGGAGGAGAGCGTTTACCAGGTCTATCGTGTGGAAAAGCGACGCGGCAAGGGTGCTCTGAGAGGTCTCCTCGTCGGTCTCGGAATCACCGCGGCGCTGGGACTGGCTACCATGAATGAAGCGACAGAGTCGGGCGAAGGCGCGATCGGTTTCGGAATCGGCATCCTGTTCGCGGTGCCGATCAGCGTCACTATCGGAACGATCGCATCACCCGACCGACGAGAGCTCATTTATGAGAACCCCGGATTCCGGCCGCCCGAGCCGCGCGCGCCGCCAACGCCCACTCCCGGGCCTGAGACACCGGCGCCGTCCCCGCCTCAGCAACCCCCGGTTGCTGAGATTCCCCGCGCGCCAACACTTCCCCCAGAGATCCCGAAGAGCTTCTACCTCGGAGTCTCGGGCGGAGCCAGCTACCTTGGCGGCGAACCACTTTCCGGTGCTGTCACCACGCAACCGGGCCCATCCGCGACCTACACGGTCCAAGGTCTTTACCGCGCATCGAAGCACTGGGGTTTTGGAGGTGAGGTCCTGTTCACGGATGCGGGAACGTGGACCTGGGAGAGAGACGACCGCCGGGGCACCGATTCGAGAAAGATTGTCGCACCTGGCTTCAACGTCTACTACTTTCCCGTCGTCGGCGCTGACGAGCTCGTCATCAACGGGGGCGTATCAGCATTCAAACAGGACGCGACCCGAACCGAGCAACATCTGGATTCGTCCCAGACGTTCACGGAAACGAAGTTAAATCCCTATTTCAACGTCGGATTCTCGTATCACCGCTACGTCCACCCAAACTTCGGCGTGGGTGCTGATCTTCAGTACTACAACGGAGGGATGCAGATACCGAACCCGCTCGTGCTTTTTTCGGTGTCACTCTCGTTTCGCACAACCCCGCCACCGGCGAAGTGAGCTTCGAGCTTGAGCGCTGTCGGCCGCGATCTCCGAACGGGTCATTAAAGTGTTTGGTTCGGCGTGTCACACGGTCGCTCAGCACACATTTGGCGCCCCGCGTCGCGTCGCCGCTGGACCGAACCTACTCAGCATGATAGAGCTCCGACAGGAGACCCAGTATGAGCGAAAGCCTGAAGGACCCCATTGGGGTCGCTATGTACGAAAAAGTGCTCGGCCAACCGGAGCCCGCGGACCGACCCCTCACCGGAATCCGCGAGCCTTCGATCAATCATTTGTTCGCAAAAATTTGGACGCGTGACGGGCTATCCATTCGCGACCGACGCCTCATCACCATTGCCCTTCTCGCTGCTCAAGGCCGCCAAGACCAGCTGAAGTCCCACCTTCGGGGCGCGCGTCTCGGCGAGGAGAAACTCACGCAAGAAGAGATTCTAGAGGTCATGATCCATACCGCTCACTACGCCGGATGGGCGGCTGGAGCCGGTGGGCAATCGACGGCGCTGGCCGTCTTGAAAGAATTGGATCAAGTAGAAGATTGAGAAGGCGCCCTCACCCAGAAGGCAGCGCGTAGACGAGCATACGACCGCTCGCGGTGAAGATGGCGAACTGGTTCGGGGCGGAGCCCGCGACGACGGCGATCGCGGGTTCGTGTTGCAAAGGAAGCTCCATCTCGGAAGTCATCGTCGCTTCGTCGAGGTCGGTCCGATAAACGCGAACCGTTCTCCCTGAGACGACGACCACGGCGCCATTGCGAAGCATGCTCACGGACGGCTCCGCCAGATCGGACGCGACGATGTAGGTGTTCTCGCTATCGAGCCAATGGAGCGCGACTCCCTCGAGCATCGTCACCGCCACACGACTCCGCGTGTGGGGTTGGGCAACTCGGAGTCCCGTGATCGCCGAGTGCATCTTGAACTGCTGCGGAATCAACAAGGCCGGACGATCTCCGCGTTGGGCCTGCTGTCCAATCTTGAACACCAGCAGCTCGCCAGACCAGCGCTCCCACGTCTGCCCCACGATGACGTATTGATTCTGACAGGCCAGCGTCATGTGAACGGCTTCTTCCGGTCTGGTCCAATCGGCGAGGTCCGCTTGGTGAGCTCCGGCATCGTCATACGTGCTGACAATGAGGCGCTCCGCGTGGTAGCGCAGCGCAACCCACGTTGGCGCAAGATGCGACAACGCCAACATCCCGCGCGGCAGCCATCCTGGGTCGCCGGCGACGGTCTCGGCTTCGAGGACGTCGCGCGAGGCGGCGAAAATCTTCGGCGCGAGCCCTCCGCCAAACGCGTGCCGGAGGATAACACTGCGGTGTCCGGTGGCGTCGAGCTCCATCGTCACCGGCACGATCGCTCGCGTCGAGGCTTCGTCGTCTGAGCTTTCGAGTGGCCAGCTCAGACGCTCGAATCTGCCGCTCCAGTTACCGCGGTAGAGGAGGAGCTCGTCGCGATGGTGACCGAGTGCGAAGAACAGTCGTCCTTTCGACTTCACGTCGAACCAGCGAACCGAGCTCGACAGCTCGAACGAACGCACGAGCTCGGGTACCGGGCTCGAACCCCGGCGTCGCGGCGGGGTCGCTCCACGATAGGCCTTCGTGTCGAGATAGCGACTGCCGTCCCGCTTGAGCAGACGATCTTCGGGCGCCAAGCGATACAGGTGTTCCAGCAACCGAACCGCTTCGTCCCGCGAGGCCTTGTCGAGCCGCATAGAAATTTTTCGACGGGAGAGATCGGCCGCCTCGTGACGCACGCGTGCATTTGGGTAGGACGACGCCGCCGTCGACAAACACGCGACGAGACTCTCAATCAAATGAACCGGCGTCTCCACATCGAGGCGTTTCAAAAGCGTTTCGGTCCGCGTGTGGAGACCTTCCCGTGCCTGAAGGGTGACCTGCCGTTTGAGGCATTCGCTCGCCTGGCGCGAGTGCGGCCAACCGTCTTCGACAATTGCCAGCGCCTCCTCGACGTTGTCGAGTTTTGTTTCGACGATACGGGAAGCGCCGAGACGGTCGCTCGTCGCCAAATGCTCGTCGCGAGCACGCTCGAATGCGGCACGCGCCTTCAACGGCTGTTCAATCTCGAGGTGGGCGTCTCCTACCTCTTCCCACATCTCGAGCTCTTCGTAGATTTCCAACGCCTCTCGGTAGTAGCCACCGGCCTGATAGGTCCGCGCGGCAATCAGTGATTTGTGCAGGTGTCGTTGATAGATCTCCGCCGCTTCACGGAAGTGTCCTCCCTCTTTCAACACCGCGGCAGCGGTCTCGAGATCGCCGATGAGCTCTGCATAAATGTAGGCCGCTCGGCGGTGACGGCCCAAACGTTTTTCGCGGTTTGCGAGCTCCCGGTATTTCGCGAGAAGTTTCTGCTGAAGATCAAAGGGCACGTCCCATGGGTCGAGCGGCTGTCCGCCACCGAATGCGTCGAGCTCGAAGTCGACTCGCCGGGCGGTGAGGTGTCCGCTAGCGGGCGCGAGGCCGCGATGGGTTCCGCCTCCCAATGGCAACGCGTGCTGAAGTCCCTTTTCGGCATCCGAGTCGAGCAGGTCGATGAGACGGTGCAGCTCCTTGTTCCGCAGATGCTCGAGCTCCTGCGACACGTAACGCAGTCTTTCATTGGCCCAATCATCGAGACGATCGACCCACGTCGGTGAGCTCGCCCCGTCGGAGACGCGGCGAGTCAGGGCTCGCGCCCCCCACGCGATCGGCTCGATGGCCCTCCGTTTCAAGTCCTGCAGGCGCCCCTGGCCAGGCTCGTCGGGCGACGGCGGAATCTCATTGACCGACGCCGAGCCGATAGCCTGCTGTTCCTTCTCGAAGAATGCTTCGAACGAGATCGGCATATCGAGCGAGACGGAAACAATGCGCTTGTTCCACGCGGGCCCAAGCGACGGCTCCCGCCATCGACCCCGCGAAACCGACGGAAACGCGAACAAATCCGATAGCTTCAGAGCTTGGTCCTTGCTGAAGCCAACCCACCCGAGGGCCGGATGCACGATCGAGACGTCGTGGCGCAATAGAGGCTCGAGGTCCCGCAGCGGTAGAGGAGGATCGAGGATGGCGTCGACCGGTAGCAAAAGGCGGGTGCCCAGGCAGCCAAACGCTGTGCCCGCAGGCTTGGTCTCCAAAGAAGTCTCGGGCGGCAGTGCCGCGAGGAGCCCGACCGCTCGCGGCAACACATAAAGCGTCACCGCGTTTTGCACCGTGTCCGAAAGACGCCATCGGGCAATCTCCTCGAGCCACTGAGCGGGGTCGGTCCCACCAAGAAGCCACGCGCACGCCTCACGCACCGGGGCTTCCACCCGTCGGATGTCGAGCTCGACCTGGATCATCGTCGGCGCCTCATGAGATCCGCCTCACGATGCGTGCGATCTTCTCGAGCATGCCGTCCGGCGTTTCGGTATCGACACGGCCGGTGAAAAAATCGGGACCGCACAACGTGCCATCTGAGCACCACGCCGCGATTTCCCATTCGCCCACAACCAGGCTGACCTCCTCGAGATCGGGGTCACTCGACTTCAAGTGCAGGAGCCCACGACTATCCCAATACGCTCGCGTACCGTCGCTCCACGTCGCAACGGATAGCTCGCAACCAAATTGCGTCGCGACAGGCTGCGGTGTGAATGCGACCGGCCGGCCCGCACCTGCCTCGCGACGTGGGTTTAGATGGATCACGCGTCCCTCGGGTACGTGCATCCCGAGCCACTGCCCCTTCGGAGATCGCAGCTCGAGGCGACCATCCAAAGTCGCGCTCACATGAGTGAATCGGCGCCGCAAACTCCGAGTGGGGACATAGGCGGCTCGCGCGTCGAGCCAACGGACCGGAGAGACCGGCAGTTTCCTCAGCCGCAGCTTCTCGAGATCGAAGCACGCGAACGAGCCATCGGTCGCATTCGCCAGGACCCGACTGCCATCTTTCGATATCCCCTCGACGTAGGAGACGTCTCCGGCGAGCAGCAGCTCCCCGGTGGCTCTGCGGATTCCATCGCCGCGCACGAGGACGAGCGGGCCTTCGTACGCCACGCTGTCGAAGACCTGGATGACATCCTCAGGCGCGACCCCTTCGATGGGAACGCGCTCGAGCGCGAGCGACAACCCATCCCAACACATAGCGTGCCAACCGTTGCCCGCGAAGTAGCGTCCACGGGCCCAGAGCAACTCACCGGTGTCGAGCTCAGAGAGAAGTTCGCCGCTTTGCGGATCGATAGCCTCGACGCCGCGCGCAAAGACCAACAAGATCACGCCGGGCACGTACTGCGCCCCAAGAACGTCGGAGCTCACGGCGCGCTCGACCGTGCGCACTTCTCCGCCGGCGGTGACCGTCACCAGTCGCACGCTGCGGTTGAGCAATTTGACGAGAATAATTTCAGTGCCCGTTTGCTCGACGAGCACCGTTTTACCCTTCGGAAGCCCCGCCGTTTGCTGTCTCGCCCCGTGCTTGCGCCCCGACCACACCAGCAAGCGGCCGTCGCGCATCGCACACGCTCCGCCCCCCTTGGCGTTGTTGACGATGTGCTGCACGCGACCCCGTACCGGGAAAAGAAACGGAAACGGTCGTGTCCCGAGAATGACCGGCAAAGCCGGGTCGTGGTCCGGATCCACTATCGGCTTCGACCGCGAACGCTCGGAGGGCATAATCGACTTCAGTTCGAGCGTCGCATCCGACAACGGCTTGCCGTCAAGCGACGGGTACTCGAACAGGCGGAAGCGTCCCGCTCGCGCGACCGTAGCCACATACAGCCTATCCAGATTTTGTACGCGCAAACAGGCCCGGAACTCAGGGTCGAGGGTCGCGTCCGCTTCGGTGATGACGATGCTTTCGTCCGCTCCGTCTCGCTTTTGGTGCGATAGGAACTCGGCCAATGCCTTCCCAGGATGTAACTCGGTGCCGAGCACACCCAAGTGCTCGGTAATACCCTCGCGGGTGAGCAGGTCGACCTGCTCCACGTGAACGCCGCGCGCTCGATAAATGGCGACCTCACGCTTTCGGCTTTGAACCGCCACGAGCGCGAGTGCCACCGCGGTCGCGAACACGCGCGGGACGCCCCACAGCCGAATGCCGGTGTCGAGGAGCAGAGAGAACCTCCCTTCCGGTTTTTCGCCGGGTGGCTCTCGCTTCACATACAGAGCTTCGTTCAGCGCGACGCGGACGGCCAAGGTCAGATCGTCGTAGGCCAGTTCGCTGAGAAGCAGACGGTCGAGCGCGCCCCGGTTCGAGATGTCGGCGACGCCGCCGCTCGGCGCTTCATCGCGAGGCAGTACGTGATGGCGTAGATAGATCGCCGCCATCAAATCGCGGGTGAGCTTCGCAAGGCCGGCGAAGCCATCGTCGCGTTCGAGCTCCGACAGTAGCCGACGCGCCTTGACGGATGCCGCGATGTCGTCGACCTCCGCTTTCGTGGGGAGCTCGTCGAGACCGGTAGCGAGCCTCAAACTGAACGCGCGAGCATCGAATTGTTTCCAACCGCGACCGAGAGCTTCGACGTCGCTCAGTAGACGTGACGCGGATCGCCACGACGGCCGCATCCAACCCGTCCCCTCGAGAGCGCCCGACTCCAGATCGTGGAGGAGATCCCAGGCTTCGTCGGCAGAGCACACCCTAGCCTCACCGGCGAGAAGCGCCTCTGCCAATCCGGCCTTGCCTTTCGGCTCACGCAACGACGAGACGTTTTGAAGCGACAGGGTCGCCACGACGTCGGCAAGATCGTCGAGCGCTTTCTCGATCCGGACGCTCATCTGACGTCTGAGCCCGCCCAAGTCCTCGACCGACGTCACTTCTTCGAGGACGGCCGGGCCAAGCATCCACGACCCATCCGGGGTTTTGCCTTTGAGCGCCGCCAGCATCAAGATGATGCCGCCGAAAGGAGGCAGGCCGTTGACCGCAAGCTCGCGAAGGATCGATTCGACTTCCTCTCGAAACGCAACCGTAGAGCCGTCATACCAGACGATGACGCTTCCGTCCCTCGTCCACTGCCACGGCGATGACGGAGAGGGTACGAAATACGAGAGCCTCTCCCTGGGGTCGCGACTCTGGTAGCTCAAAGCTCTCGTCCTGCGCGCCGGGACGCACCCGCAAAGGCATCGTCGGCGATCTCGCTGAGGCTACCGTCGCTTCTCCACAGAGCGAACGCGTTATCCCGCACGCCAAGCCAGGAGCGGACGACACTAACGCCAACCGGCGGTGACCACGCGTAGCCCGCGGGCGTGGCGATACCGCCTTCCAGAATGTAGTGAGTTGCGGGAACCGACGGCCGCGGCTGGCCACGCACGAGGACCTCGCCGCGCGCTTCGTTGAGCACGAAGCGAAGTGGCGACAGTCGATGCGCTGGAGCCCGGAGCAGCAACTCCCGAAACGCCTCGACCCTGCAAAGCAGAATCTCTTCGCAATCTTCGCGAAAACGCCTCGACGGGTTGCGGACGAGCTCCAGCCTGGCTGTCCCCGGCAGCTCACCCGGAAGAGCCGCGCTCGGAACGCTCACGGAGAGCCACTCTCGAAGCGGGATCCAACGAACGTTCGGAAGCCTTTCGACAGGCAACAGTCTACCGGCCGGGCACAGGCGATCGTCTCGCACAATCTCGTAAAAACGACTCGTCGGGACCAGAGCGAGGATGCTTTCGAGCCCGGCCTCCGTGCCCGCACCGCGAGCCCAAACGAGCTCGCTCCGCCCGTCGAGCTCGCCGATCCTCACCTCGCCCACCGCGTAGAGCTTGGCCAGAACCTCGACCTCGGATCGGCGCAAGGATAGAGCCCAGTCCGTCAAGAGAGATTCACCACGGGCGTGCCAGCTTCAAGGGCAGGAGAAGACATAACGCATACAGCTAGGTGAGCTCGGGGAGTTTTCTCCAAAGATCCGAGACTTGCCCCGTCAGTAGCTCTCGTTTGTCAGCGTCGCTCACCCACTGACAACGACCGTCGAGAATGGCGAGGCGATCTCGAAGATAGGACCGGTCTTCGCTGGCGCTCGGGTCGGGATTCGGCCCGTTCTCGTTTCGGTCGATTTGGCTCGCAATGGCTGCGAGCTCTCGCGCAAGCTCTTCGGCGTCGGGCTCGTCGCCGCCGCGCGCCCTCGGATGATCGGCGTCATCCACTTCGAGATCCCTCAGGCTCTGCTCCACCAACTCGCGCAGAACCTCTTGCTGTTCTTCCGTCTCCCAAGTGAACCGCAAGACCCACAGGTCGGTCGTGCGAGCCGAGAGCCGACCGCAAAGAATCGCACTTGCGGCAATAGCGTTTTGGAGCTTGACCGCGCGACGATCCGAAACCGGGATCCCCGCCTGTCGGATACGGTGCACGAGCTCGACGTAGCGCTTTTGAATCGGCGCGAGATCGACACGCGGGAGCAGACCTTGAAGCGCTTCGACCTCGTCGAACCCGAACGCCGCTTCGGGGGATTTGCCGGCTTCGAGCTTCCATCCGGCGAGTAGCACTTCGGGAAGGCGCTCTTCGGCCACGTTGTCGCAATGGACCCGCAGAAGAAAGCGGTCGTAGAGCGCCTTCAACGCGTCGTCTTCCGGCGTGTGGTTGCTCGCGCCTACGAACATGAGCGCTTTGAGCGGACGAGTCTCCCGGCCTCGACGAAACACCCTCTCGTTGAGGGCCATCAGCAGACTATTGAGGATAGCGCTGTTCGCGTTGAGCAGTTCGTCGAGAAACACGAGATAGGCCTCGGGCAACATCCCCTCGGTGTTGGTGATGAGCTCGCCTTCGCGGAGTTTGCGAATGTCGAAAGGTCCGAAAAGCTCGTTGGGCTCGGTGAACCGTGTCAAGAGATAGTCGAACGTGTGACCGCGAAGACGCGCGCTCAAGTCGTGCACGAGAGCGCTCTTCGCGGTTCCCGGCGGTCCGAGCAAAAACAAATTCTCACCGCCGACGAGACAAATTCCGAGCAAGTCGATGATCTCGTCCTTGCCGACGAACGCGTTTTTCATCGGATCGAGAACTTCGGTTCCTAGGCGTCTACCGTAGGCGAGAGATTCCTTCATGAGGCGTTCAGTGTCTCCATGATCTTCGGCGCGAGCTCGGGGTAGGCGCCAAGGGCGTCGCGCACCGCGCCGGCGACCCGGGGATCCTCGAGACGAACGAGGTCCCTAGACTCGATCACTTTGTCGATATACAGGCCCCGGAGACAAGAGTTATCCCAAAACGTCAACCTCTGAGGGCATTCGATTCCGGGAATCCCGACGGATGACAGCGGCCAATCTGCCGCGAGCCGGCGCGTCACGTCCAAGACAGGATCGCCGGGCGCCACCCGCTCCGCAAGCCGGTAGAGACTCGGCAGATAGGCGAGCGCAAGGTCGACGGAGTAGTCCACTTCGGGCCCATGGGGGCCCTCATAAACGTCCAAAAGGGTTTCGCGAGCCAAAGCGGCGGGCGCATCGCGAAGCGTCAAGAGCTGGCACGTTTGATAGAGCTTTCGTGCCGCCCAGTAAGCGGTTTCGACAATAAGGTCCGGGGCGCCCGGAGATAACTCCGCTCGGTAGAGGGAGTCATGCTCCCGGAGCAAGACTTCGACCTCGTCGACGCACTCCGGTGGTGGCTCGACGGAGACGACGACGACACCGCTTTCGCGCAGCGCCCGCAGAAAGTCTTGCATCCGATGAAAGCTTCCTCATCTCAAAGAGTAGCGCATTTCCGGAGACGATGGCAGCGGGTCGTGTCGGTGTGTCGCCGCACGACGTTAGCGAGCGACGATGGATTGCAGAAGGGGCAGCACCGGTTCGAGTTGCAGTCTCTCTCGAAGCCACACCGCGCGATCTCGCACCGACGCCAGATCGTTGAACTCATGCCCAGTCGCGTACCAACGAACATGGGGTGCGCGAGCGGCAGCCTCGAAGGCAGCAGCCGCACCGGCGCTGATGAAACGGTCGTAGCGCGCAAACTGAAAAAAAACGCTCCCCGGCTCGGCATCGCCCACGAAACGCTCAGGACTCAAAGGCAAGATGAAAGCGCGATAAGCCCTGAGTTGTTCTTCGCTGTAGTTGCTTTCGATTCGCTGCCACATCTCAGTCGGGTAGCTGGTGTCGCGATCCACGAGGTTGGGAAGACCGCCGATGAGCACAAAGGCGCGCGCACGTTTCTCGACTCCTGCGATCGCACCGCCCCACGTGGCGCCGAGGCTGTGGCCTACGTAGCCGAGCCGGCCCACGGCGACATTGTTCCTGGTGGTCAAGAGATCGAAACCTCGTCGAATATCGACGACGAGCTGCACGTAGGTATCACGCGTGTTTGCTGGATTCTCGAATCCGTCACGCGCACCGTCGAAATCCGGTCGCATGTGAGGCGTGTCGATCAAAAGAGACACCGCGCCGGCCTTCGCGTACACGATCGCTTCGGAAATGAACTCGCTCCGATTTCCCTGCCCCCAGTGAACGAACACGATGCCGGCGTACGGCCCCCTACCGAGGGGCGCAATCAAATAGGCAGGAACGCGGCCTCCGTGCGGGCTCTCGTAGGAGATCTCACGAAAGTTGACACCCTCGACGAGCTCCGCGGGCGACTCCTCGACGGCAAGCGGCTTCTGCCGGTCATAGTCGAACTGCGCGAGCAACAACAAAAGCAGGACGCCCATCGATCACCTCCGTGTCGTCAAAGGACTGCGCGGCATTTACGCATCGAGTGCGGACATGCGGCGAAGCTCGATCTCTTCGTAGCGTTTCGTCAGACGCGGGAGGGCCGATGCCGGCACCAGGAGCGCGATGGCGCCGATCAGAAGGAGCGGGTAGTACACCGCATACGGCGATCCCTGCGCGACGGCGATAACACCCAGGACTAGCAACACCGCGCCCCCGGCCATCAACAGTCGAAATCCGTTCAACACGACGCGCTTCGCCTTCCCCATACCGCCCAACCACCCCAAGAGCCCGCCAACGATCCCGAGCGTCGCACCCGCGAAGCCCCCCCACACACCCGCGGAAGCACTACCGTTGACGCCGGATGGCCACTCCCCCGACTCGAGCTCGACCAGAGTCAGCGCGCCGAGCGTGACCACACCTCGTTTCGGCAGCACCACGTTAATAATGAGACGCTCCGGCGGCGCCGCCGCGCCGGCCGCATCGAACGGCAAAACAATAGACCGCCAATCGGCGTTCCCGGTGAGGGAGCGCATGGGCCCCTGCTGCTCGATGGTGCGGGTGAAGTAGCGACCGTTGTCGGCAAAGACATTCCACATCTCGAGGTAGCCTTCGCCGACGACGCCCTCGTACCGAACACGACCTTTCACCGCGTAGCGGTTCTTGGTAATCCCAGGAGCGTCAATCTCGACGAGCGTCACCGTGAGCCCGTCATCGCTGGACGACGTAATCGTTACCGAGCCATCAGGATTGTGCACGACTCCGTTCGGCGGCGAGACTGGCCACGCGATTTCCCGAAGCGTGGTCTCTGCACCCACTTCGCCGGTGAAACACAGCGCGGCGATAACCAGCAAGACTCTCATGTTCCCTCCTTGTGCGCTTTCAACAATCGCTTCATCGTTTCGAGGTCGAGCTTGCCTTGCGCATACTCGATGCGAAGAATCCGCTCAAACTCGCTTTCGACGGCGTCGCTCGTAAGGAGTTGGATCTTGTCAATCAACCGATCCAGCCGGAGCCGGACCGTGGGGTAGCTGATGCCGTAGATCCGAGCCATCTCCTTGAGCGAACCCGACGCCAAAACAAAACGACGAATAAATGCAAGGTCTTCCTCCGAGAGGCCCTCAATCCATCGGCTATCGTTCAAAGACTTTCGTTTTCCTTAACTCCACCTCAATTTTAACTTAAAGATTATTGAATATCAACTCACTTTTGTTACTTTTCTCGCCATCGTGCCTCCGTGCTCCCTTCGTCCTAGTGTGGTGAAGCTTCTATTCATAGCGAAGCGCAGCCATGGGGCTGACACGGGAGGCCCGCCACGCTGGGATCAGATTTGCAGCGAGGGCGACGGCCAAGAGCACGACCGCTGCGACGCCGTAGGAGATGGGATCGACCAGGCTGACGCCATAGAGGAGCGCTTGTAGGACCCGGGCGACGAGCGCGGCGAGAACCGCCCCAATACCGACGCCAACGATCGCCAGGATCATTCCCTGCCGGAGGATCATCTTCAACACGGCGGGAGCTTCCGCGCCGAGCGCCATCCGGAGCCCCACCTCGTGCGTGCGTCGGTTGACGGCATAGGCGATCACCCCGTACAAACCCACCGCCGCGAGCAGGAGCGCGAGCGCACCGAACGCACCGAGCAGCCGTGCACCGAGACGGGTCGGCAGCAGCGTGAGCTCGACGACCTCAGAGGCCGTGCCCTCATCGGTGAAGACGATTTCTGGCTCCATCGCCAAGATCTCACTCCGGATCGCGGGAAGCATGGACTCGGCCGGTCCGCTCGTCCTGGCGATCATGTTGATCGAGCGCGACGGATCCTGAGACCGCGCAAAATGAATGTAGGGCCGCGGCTCCTCCCCGAGAGAGCGCACTTTATGATCGCGACTCACGCCGACGATTTCGGTAGGCGGAGAGTCGGGGCCGCCGCGGTAGACGCGCTCACCGATGGGATTTCGACCTGACCAGTAGAGCTCGGCCATCGTCTCGTTCACGATCGCCACGCTGGGCGCTCCCTCGAGATCGAGCTTGTCGTCAAAAGCTCTGCCGCGAAGGATGGGGATGCCCGTTGCGTGAAAATAATCCTCCCCCACCGTGACAGCATCGATGGGTGCGGCGTCCTGCTCAGTTTCGTGCACTCCCGGAACGAACACGGCCGTCATCTGGATGTCCGACGCGAGCGGCATGCGGGTCGCCGTGGATGCGAACTCCACGCCCGGAAGCGTCGGCAGTTGTGCGAGCAGCTCGCGTTGAAACGTCTTCGCTTCTTCGAGCGTGTAGTTGTTCATCTGCAGGTTGAATCCGAAAGCAGCGATTCGCGACGGATCGAACCCGACTTCAGCTTTCTCGGCTGCGATGAGACCGCGGGTCAACAGAGCACCCGCAACCAGCAAGACCAGCGACACCGCCAGCTGGCCGACGACGAGCGCCTTGCTCAACGAAAACCCACGCGGCGTCGCGTCATCGGTAGAGCTGGCCTCGCCCTTCAAAGCCGGGACGAGGCTCGGTCGAGATGCGCGAAACGCGGGCACCAGCCCGAACACGAGCGCCGTCACCAGGGACAGGCAGAAGGCGTACGCCATCACCGAAGTATCGAGCTCGAATGCAAACTCTATCGGCACCGGAAGCGGCGGTTGGACGGCTGAGAGTAGGCGCACTGCCCAAAATGCGACCCCGACCCCGAGCACACCCCCGAGAGTAGCGAGCATCACGCTCTCCGTCATGAGCTGGCGCACGAGGCGTGGGCGGCTCGCACCCACCGAGAGCCTCACCGCAATCTCGCGACGACGGTTGGCAGCTCGCGCGAGAAGCATGTTCGCAACGTTGGCGCACGCGATCAGCAACACCATGCCGACCGCTGCGAGAAGCACCGCGCTCACCGTCACCAAAATGTTGTCAACCATAGGATGAAAGCGCACCGAATCGCCGGCTAACACTGCAGCGGTCACGTCTTCATTCGTATCCGGGTATTCGTCCGAGAGCCGGGCAAAGAGGGTCGCCACCTGCGCCTGCGCTTCTTCGGCGGTGACTCCCGGTGCCAAACGTCCCTTCACGAACAGCCAGCGGTTTCCGCGCTGCTCGCGCCGGGTATCTCCGGTCGGTGAGGGCGTGCTCGCCTGGATCCCCGCGAAGCTAAGACTCTCGACCATGGCCGTCGGGACCCAGAACTCGGGGCGGAGCCCCGGAATCGTTCCGTGGAACGCTACCGGCGCAACCCCGACGATGATGTAGTCGATACCGCTCAAGCGCAGTGTTTTGCCGACGACGTCGCTATCACCGCCGAGCCGGCGCTGCCAAAACCCGTGGCTCAGGAGGATCAGCGGATGCGTCCCTTCCGTCTCGTCTTCTTCCGAAAGGAACGCCCGCCCAAGAGCCGGCCGCACGCCGAGCAGATCGAAATAGTTGGCGGTGACGACTTCGCCCGCGACCAACTCGGAGCGGCCGTCGTGGGTCACGATGCCGCGCACCATCCCGTGTCCAGCGAGACCTTCGAAGGCGTCTGCCTCGGCCCGCATATCCATCAGGTCGGGATAGGACGTCGTGAGGTGACCGCGTTCACCACGCTGAAGAGGGTCGTGTTGAGCCCTATGCCCAGGGCAAGCGACATTGCCGCAACGAGAGTGAATCCGGGTTGGCGAACGAGCGTTCTCAGGGCGTAGCGTAGGTCGCCGACAAAATCGTGCACGTGAGCCTCCTTGTACAATTGTATTAACGCAACGAGGCTTCAGTTGGTTCCGTAGTTTCAGTCGACGGCAGTCGCTTCGATCTCGACCATGAGCTCGGGGAACGCGAGACGGGCGACGCCCAGCAGGGTTTGGGGCGGCGCCACGTCGGCCGCGGCCAACCGGCCGGCCAACGCGTCCCAACTCTCCAGCATTGGATCGACGTCCGTCGTGTAGATCGTCAGGTGAACGACGTTTCCGAGGCTCATCCCCGCGCCCTCGAGAACCGCCTCGAGATTATCGACCGCCGCTTTCATCGCTAACTCCTTTTGATTGCCGCCTAGGCTGGCGTATGATGCCACACAGGGGTGGGAGGTTGGCCAATGCTCCTTCGAGTGGTGACGATCTTGGCGTTGATTACCCTCATGGCAGAGGGCGGTCAGGATCCGTGGCAGGGCCGTGGGCGCGGCCGCGGTCGCCGTTTCGCGCCGCCGGAGCCACTTCAGGCCACTATCGCTCCCAACTTCGCTTTTGCTCGCGTTCAATTTCAGTCCGTCCAGCAACGAAGAAGTCCGGGCTGGTCCCACGACTACCCCCGGGCAGAGCGGAATCTCCTGAGGATCCTCGCCGAGGTCTCATCGGTGTACACCGAGCCGGCGGCACACACCATCGTGCCACTCGCGAGCGACGAGATCATGCGCTATCCCGTTCTGTACTTCAGCGAGCCGGGGACGTGGGCGATTTCACCCGAGGAGGCCGAAAACTTTCGCAACCATCTCACCCGGGGTGGCTTCGCGATCTTCGACGACTTCGACGGACCATGGGATTGGGAGAACTTCGAGGCCTGTATGGCGGTGGTGCTCCCCGGCCGGCACCTCGAGCTCATCCCCCTCGAGGACCCTCTCTTCCAGAGCTTCTTCCACATCAAGTCTCTAGAAATGACGAACCCGACCGGACGATGGGCACCCTCATTTTGGGGGATCCGCGACGACGAGGGACGCGTCCAGGTCGTCGCCAACTTCAACAACGACATCGGCGAGTACTGGGAATGGTCCGACCAAGGTTACTACCCAATCGAGCTCTCGAACGAAGGCTACAAACTAGGCGTGAACTACATCATCTATGCCCTCACGCACTAAACCGCTTTTCCCCTCACCTGTCCGCTCCCCCAAGGGGGAAGTAGAGAGATTTTCACGGAGGCGAGCGAAGCTCGCCGGGTGAGGAGGATCTCTGTTCCAGCGCGACTACATCCTTCGTCTCGTCGAACAGCTCGCCAAGACACTTGGCACCGTTGTCACGTTCAAGAAATCCAAACAGTACAACGAGGCGGAGCTCGCCGTCGCCGAGGCGGCCAGGAATCTCGTGGGCCTCGACATCGAGACGCTACTCGCCCTTCCTGTCGAGCAGATCGTCACCCTCTTCAGTCCCGGCGGCAGCCTCGACCCGGGCAAGTGCATCGTCGTCGCCGAACTTCTCTACGAGCACGGCGAGATCAAGGAGCTCAAAGCCGAGGAAGAAACGGCGTACCACGCCCGGATACGAGCCCTCTGCCTGCTTCTCGAAGTGTCTGGCCGCGAGAGCCTCGAACGAATCCCTGACTCCGATCGGTACCTCCGCCGCATCGAAGCGCTAGGCGAAGCGCTCTCGGCATACCCGCCTGTACTCGCCGTTCAAGAAAAACTAATCTTCCACCACGAGCGACAAGGCGATTTTTCTCGGGCGGAAGACGTTCTTTTCGAGCTCGTCGACGCGGGATACCAAGACATCATCGCCCCTGGCATCGAGCTCTACCAGCGCCTACTCGCGAAAGACGATGACGAGCTCGAAAAAGGCAAACTACCACGCGACGAAGTCGAGGACGGGCTCTCACAGTTGAGGCGTCAATAGACGCGGTGCCGACGAAGTCGGCACCTCCGATAATCCCTCTCCCCCTTGGGGGAGAGGGCCTGGGTGAGGGGCAAGCCCTGAGTGCGGGTGACAACCTGGGCGAGGCACATGTTGGCCTGGATGAGGGGACGCGAGGGCCGCGACCCAAAACCCAATTCCTCTAGTACCTACTTCTTCTCGTACTTCTTCAACGCTCTCGGACCGACTTCGGCTCCGTAAATGTTCCCGGCAGCATCCACGGCAACCCCTTCGGCGGCAGTCGTTCCTGGGACGTTTTTTTCCCACTGTGGGTCGGGAATGAACGCGGTCACCAGGCCGTCGGTGACGCTGCCGATACGGATCCCGCGCATCCACCCCGCGTTGGTCGTGAAGTTCGACTCCGAATCCGCGGAATACAGGATGTCATTGTCATCGATATAGATCCCGCTCGGGCGACCGAACTGGGTCCAACTCGCAATGTGGTTTCCGTCCTGATCGAAAATCTGAATCCGGTTGTTCTTTCGGTCACCGACGAAGAGTCGACCCTGAGAGTCCATCGCCAGCGCGTGCGGGTCCAGAAACTCCCCTGGCCCAGTACCGGTCTTCCCCCACTGCTTGATGAACGTCCCGTCCTTCGAAAACTTCTGGACACGGTTAATGCCCTCGATGCCGTGTTCATCGACGACGAAGATGTCCCCGTTGGGAGCGACCAAAACATCCGAGGGTGCGGTGAGCTCACCTGGACCCACTCCAGCGACTCCAGCCTTGCCGAGACGCATGAGCTCCTTACCCTGCGGCGTGAACTTGATGACCTGATGACCACGGCCACTACTCCCACGCGCGTCGGTAACCCAGACGTTGTCGTCTGCGTCCACATAAATCCCGTGCGGCCATTCGAAAAGCCCAGCCCCGAAACTACGGATGAGCTTTCCGGAAGGATCGAACAACAAAACCGTGTCCAAGTCGTCCTTGCCGAGACAGCTGTTCTCGCCGCATCGCTCAGCCACCCATAGGTTCCCGGAGCCGTCCCTCGCCGGATACACGGCGCTAGTCGAACCCCACATCCGCCCGCTGGGCAACTTCGCCCAGCCTTCAACCGTACGATAAGGATTCGCCGCTTGGTTTTGCGCGAGCCCGTCAGTAACCAGCCCAGCCACGACCACCACGGCTGCTATCAAAAGCTTCCACTGCCTCATACGTAACCCCCTAACGCGCCCACGGCGCCCTTAACGCTCGGTGACAGTGAATAATGTCATCATCCCGGCGTGAAGGTGCTCGGCGATATGACAGTGCATCATCCACTCGCCCGGATTGGTGATGTCGACGAGAATGTCCATGGTCGTGCCCACGGGAACGATGGCCGTGTCCTTCCAGACGAGATTTTCGTTCGGCACATCGTCGAGGGATAGCACGAGATAGCGTTGACCGTGAACGTGAAACGGATGGTTCATGGGATGGATCGTCTGCGGGTCGTTGAAAATGCGAATCTTGACGACATCGCCCACCTGGAACTTCCACCCGATATCCATGTTCTCTTTACCGGTATCGGGATCTCGGAGTTTCCAATGCACTTGCTCTGCGCTCGAGAGCCAGTTCATCATCGGCATGGCATCGTTCCATTCGATGGGTGCCGAATAGAGACCCGCTTCGAACTGCATCGCTTGAACGATCTGCAAAGGTAAGTTCTCGATCTCGACGGTGAGCTCGAGACTATGATCCACAGGTTTGTCGAAGTACTGACGAAACGACTCGATGTCTTCGCGGACCTGGTCGTTCTCGCGCAGGGTTCGAAACGCGTCGGCGTGGCTCTCCCCGGTACGGGTCTCGGATACGCGCACCGTGCCAAGGTTATCGACATGGGGATGAAACCGGCCCATGAAATCGTCGATGGCTTGAATGGAGTTATCGATCGGGACGTCTCCGGGCTCGTCGAACAACACCTCGACGATATAGCGCTCGGCCGGACCGATGACGACGCTCTCCACCCACTCCTCACGCTCGTACTTGCTTACATCCGAGGCGACGACTTTGACCGGCGCGCCGCCGAAGACGACGTTGAACGTCCGCGTATTGGCGACATTGGTGAGGTAGAAACGCACGACCGACCCGCGCTCGACGGGAAGCTCGTAGTCCGTGAGGCCGTTGACGAGCATGACGTTACCGAATCGCCCCATGAGTGCGTGCGTCGGCGCGCGATCCCCCCACGGGATCGGGCCGAGATCGTCCATGAGAATGTCGTCGAGAATGAGCACCTGCTCGTGATTCACCGGGCTGTAGTAATCGGCCTCTGGCGGAGCGACGAGCATATTGCCGTAGAGGCCGAGATCCTGCTGGATGTCCTCCCGCATGTGTGGGTGATACCAATAGATGCCCGAGTCGGGAAAATGCACCTCGTAGGTAAAGCTCTCGCCTGGTAGCACCGGCGGCTGCGTGATGTCCGGAACACCATCAAATCGATTGTCGAGCCTGAGCCCGTGCCAATGCACCGTCGTCGGCAACTCGATCTCGTTCGTGAACTCCACGATGACCGTCGCGCCCCGATCCGCCTTGATGAGCGGCCCCGGATACTGGCCGTTGTAGCCGTACATCAAAAACGTCTTCCCGTTGATCGTGCGGCGAACGATGCTCGCATTCATGACGAGCTTCTCGCCGTCTGCCATCTCGACGACTTCTCCCGGCTGAGCCTCCGGAAAGACCGTGAGATCCACCGCATCCATCTTTGCAAGAAACGGCCCGACGATAGGAACCGACCCTGCGATTCCGGGAAGCGGGGGCATCGGAAAATCGTGCGGCGGCATACGCCAAGCTTTCGCGTCCCCGCCCCCCATGTTGTGCATGTCATGCCCTTCGTGCTGCCCCCAAACCGGCACACTCGCCAATACCAAAATCCCAACCAAACAAAAAAAGGTGTCAGGTAAAAAGGGGACAGGTACCTTTTTTACTGTTCTTCGCGGCAAAAAAGGTACCTGTCCCCTTTTTACCTGACTTTTTGTCTTCACCCGCATCCAGGCGCGGACTGGCAGCGGTGCGGCTTGGGAGGTTTTCACGGCAGGCTCAGAAGCCGTATTTGGCGCACGGTTCTTGTTGGTACGGACCATGACCGGCGAGGGTGTGCATGAGACCACTTCGTGACATCCCGCGCATGACGACCGGGCCGCTCCAAACATCAGAGGGCTCCGGCGACGGCTCGAGAGTCACCACGAGCAGGAACTTGTTCCAGTCGACTTGTCCTGACGCGCGCAACGATGCATCCAACGCGCCGAGACGCGTGACCTCGGTCAAATCATCCTTCGTCGCCCACGCGGTCAAGGTCCCTTTCTTGGGTTGTTTGATCTTCGCGAGCGCCAAACGAATGTCCAAGCGGTACGTACCCTCGGGAGAGACCGAAACGCCGTACGGGGATTTCGAGAACGTCACGATACCCACGCCGCCTCCCGCGCCCGTTCCCGGAACTCTCCTCGTGGGCACCATCTCGATGCCGTAGTAGTTCGACGGTAAATCCGGAATCGCAACGCTCGACGCCGCGCCGCAGGCGCCCGAAAACCCGAACCCGACCGACCACGGCGATGAGCCCGGACGCGACTCCCCGGCACTCGCCGAAGCGGCCACGAAAACAATCGCGACGAAAGCTCTCACGGGTTCGACTCGGTCATTTCGCCCGGAACCCGGTCCCAATCCTGAGCGCTCGAAATGTTCGGCATACCCCAATCCTCACCGTTCCAACCGGAAAAACCCTCCATGCGGAAGACCCAAAAGCCCGTCGTCATGTCACTCACGACGATGAGACCGTCGGCGTTGCGAACGTCGACGCCGAAGGCCCCGTTGAACATGGCGTAGCGGATTTTGTTGGGCGGGCCGGTATAGGTGTCGTAGTACGCCACCGTTTCCGGGTTGGCCGGGTCCATCAAACTGAAAACCTGGAGCCCATCGAGGTAGCCCGAGACGAACACGTAGGGCCACCGGATTTCGTGATTGTGGACGAGATTGCGCCAGTCCGCCGTCCAAGCACCGATGGGTTTCGAGATCGTCTCGACCTCACCATCGAGCCCTGGCTTGAGATCGAAGATGCGAAGCGGTGCGTACTGGTACTCGGTCTCGGCGACAACGTAGCGGCCATCCGGCGTCGGCGTGAAGGTGTGCCCGAAGCGGACGCCTGCAATGCCTGTGAGCGGGACGACGAGCTCGGGTTGTTCGAGGTCGGTCACGTTGTAGACGTAGTAGCCGCCGGTGCCGCCCCCATAGAAGCGGTCCTCGGCGCTGTCCTCATGATAGCCGACATAGAAATCGTGGTAGCCCCGCCGTTCGCTCTCCTCGCTGGGAACCGGCACCTTGGCGACGAGCGAGTTTTCGACGTCACCCTCGACGACGCGGCCCAGGTCATACACATGGGCGAAGGGACCCGACACCGTCGTGAACAAAAGCACGGCTCCGTTGCTGTGCTTGTAGATAAAGATATTGTGGAACCCGCCCGGATGATCGGGCTCTCGAATTCGGGCAACTTCCTTGACCGTCGACGGATCGGGAAGGCCGGTAACGTCGAGCACGACGGCACCGAGATCGGGGTCTGGCCCACCCTGTCGGAATTGAAGCGACTGCACGACGTAGTAGCGGTCCTTCCACTTGAAGTGCTTGACGTCCATCCCGCCGGTTCCAAGATGAAGATCCTGGTTCTCGATGCGCCACGAGTAGATCCGCTTGGCGTTCTCCGGATCGCTCAGGTCGATGATGTCGATCCCTTTATCACCCTCGAATCCGTACACCATGCGCCCCACATACGCGTACGGACGGTCCATTTCTTGCTCGAGGTCGGTATCGGAGACGCTGAGCCGCGGGCCGAGCGGAATGTGCGACAAAACCGTGATGTTGTCGCTTCCCGGCTTCTCCGCCGTCCACTGTGCGGTGGCGGTACCGGCGAGCGAGAGAAGAACAACCATGACTCCAACGAGTTGGCGAAAGGACATCGATTACCTCATAACCTCTTGAAGCTAGATCAGCGACCCAAACCCATTTTATATTAAGGCGGCCACCGAGCGGAACACCATGCCAAGACTGTTCCAGCATCATTATTATAGACGGCTACACCCCGCCATCTCAGAAGCTGAAAAACGGCTCTCGCGCGCCTCGCCGGCGTCTATCCCTCTAGCTCGAGCTGCCTCTCAACGTCCGACAGCGTGACCAGACCCGCGATGCGCGAGAGCTCGCGACCGTTGCGGAACCAAACGAGTGTCGGTAATGCAGACACCGCGTACGTATCGCTGGCGCTCGGGTGGGCTTCGGTGTTCACCGCGACGAAACGCCAGCGATCCCCCTCCGCTTGAGCCATGCGATCCAGGTGAGGTCGAAGAGCTCGACATGGCGCACACCACGGCGACCAGAAGTCGACAACGATGCCCCGCTCCTCAGTCTGCAAGACTTCCGAGAGTGCGGCCTCGTCGAGCTCTTCGATTTTCAAGAAATGGCCTCTTGGCGGTAGGGCAGATCGTCCGCGTAGTCGCTATCGGAGTCCGAGTCCATGTTCATCGTGATGTTAAACTTGTTGCCCCAGTTGAAAATACCGCAAGCGAAGACCATCTCCACGATCTCATCCTCCGAGAAGACGCTCTTGAGCTCAGAAAAAAAATCGTCGGTCACCGTATGAGGGTCGAGGGCAATACGCTCTGCAAGAGACACGGCCGTCGCTTCGCGATCGTTTAACACATCGCCAGCCTTCGGTTGATGTTTCTGGCACTCTGCTTCTCGTTTGCTGACTTCGCCGCGCACGGCGGCGGTGCGTACGGTCATTCAATACGCACAGTCGTTGATTTGTCCCGTCTTCAGCCGCATGAGCTCATGGATATGTGGCTCGATCTTGCCGGCGCCAAAAAAAGCGCCGAACACGGGCACAATCGATTTCAACAGCTCGGGATTGCGCCCAATCACGCCGAACATAGCCGAGTCGCTCCACCAGCCATCTCGACCCTGTTCGAGAAGCTCGTTCACCGCGGGATCGGAGCTCTCTCCCGGTTTCAAAGGCTTGATTCGAGTTGCCATTAGACTCTCCTTTCTCCTCTTCTCTTTGGACTTGGAAAACCCGCCGTCGCTCTTAGCGAAGGCGGGACGTACGCCACTCGGCGACTTGACGTTGCACGGACGCGACGAGGCGTTTGAGCTCTGACGGTCGTGCCCCGCCCCGCGCCGCGATGTTGAGACCAAGAACCTGACACATGAGTAAGTCAGCGCGAGACTCCACGACACCGTGCGAGATCTCCCGCGCGGCTGCCGCGCGTAACAATGCACCGGCAAACGCTCGACGAAGCCGCGCTCGGTAGCTATCGACTCGAGTCGAGATCGCTCGGGTGGCGCCAGCGTCTTCTCCCATCATGTTCACCAGCAAGCACCCGCGCTGCCCGTTGTGGCTCATCCACTGGGCCAAGTCCTCAAAAAACGCATCGAGAGCTCCAAGCCCCTCGGGGGAAAGCTCGAGGGGCTCGAGCAACGCACTCGTAATTCTCTGCTCATAGCGGCGAAGCGCCTCGACCAGCAAGGCTTCCTTCGAGCCGAAGGCGTTGTAGATACTGGATGCGTTGAGGCCCAAACTCGACTCGAGCTCGCGTGTCGTCGCGCTGCGATAGCCCTGGCTCCAAAAAAGATCGAGCGCCGCGTCGAGGACCTCCTCGCGATCAAACGATCGCGGACGGCCGACTGAGGTGGTCATAATTATGGAACACTTACTACAAAATAGCATTGCGGCGCAAGCGTTGCATTCGAGCCGCATCCCGGCTATAACTGTCGCTTGGGTTGGGGCCCGGGGTCACTTAGAGCCGCAATCCATTCCCCCCCCACGGCTGTGAGAAGACGATGGCTAGGAAAAAACTGAAATTTGGGCGCTACGAGGTCGAATCTGAGCTCGGCCAGGGCGCTATGGGGAAGGTTTACAAGGCGTTCGACCCGCTCACACAGCGGGCTGTCGCGATCAAGGCGCTCAAGGACGAGATCCTTGCTCAGGACGAAAACGGCGAATACCAGAAGCGGTTCCAGCGCGAAGCACGTGCTGCAGGCGGCTTGTCGCACCCCAACATCATCACCGTTTTCGATGTTGGTGATAACTACTTCGTCATGGAGTATCTCGAGGGTAAGAATCTCCTCAAGTTGATCGCGGAGAAAGGCTGCCTCACCCTCGACGAGACGCTCACGATCGTCTCGCCCATCGCCGACGCCCTGGCTTACGCCCACGGCAAGGGTGTCTTTCATCGAGACATCAAGCCGGCCAACATCATGGTTTTCCCCGACGGGCGTCCGGTGATCACCGACTTCGGACTCGCGCATCTCGAATCAACCGTCATGACCGCCGCGGGGCAATTCCTCGGCTCTCCATCCTACATGTCGCCTGAGCAGGTGCTTGGTGAGGAGATCACCCCACGCGCCGACGTTTTCTCTCTGTGCGTCGTTTCTTACGAAATGCTGACCGGCCAAAAACCGTTTCCGGGCGAAAACGTCACCTCGGTCATCTACAAAGTCGTTCACGCCCAACCGGTTCCACCGCACGAGCTCAATCCCGAGCTCCCGACCGAGTACGAGCACATCTTCGTGCGTGCGCTCGCGAAGAACCCCGCGCAGCGATTCCAATCGTTCTCGGAGTTCGTCGCCGCGCTCAACCTCGAGGAGTTCGATCGCCTGGAGATGCCAACGCTGGAGGCGACGCAGGTCGCTATCAAGCCTGACAAGCCTGCTACGCCTGTCAAACAAGACCTCCCAATCCCGGGCGAAGAGCAGGAAACCGTCTCGCTCCCAGCGCCGGCCGTCGAATCCCAATCCAGCATCACCGAGCGCAAACGCCCATCGCGCATGAAACGCAACGCGTTGATCGCCGCCGCCGCCGCGGTCTTGCTAGCGCTGGCCGGATTCTTACTCCCCAATTTCCTCGCCGATCCCGTCATTACCGGACTCGGCGTCGAGACGAACCCTGATGGCGCCGAAGTCTGGATCGACGACGCCCTCGCCGGGACGTCACCGTTCGAGCTCGACTCGCTCGCGCTCGGAGCTCACGACGTTCGCGTGACGAAAGAAGGATTCCTCCCGCTCGAAGATAGCTTCGAATTCACCGACGTCGAGTCGGCCGAGCCGCTGTTTTTCGCGCTTCAACCCGATCGCATCAACTTGTTCCTCGAGTCGGTTCCTGATGACGCCGCGGTTTTGGTCGATGGCGAGCCAGCCGGCACCACACCGCTCGAGGATTTTGAGCTCGCCCCCGGCCAACACGAAGTTGAAGTCGCCCACCGCGGGTACGAAACGTGGCGCTCCGCCGTGGTCGCACAGGCAGGCGAAAGCGTGAACCTCGTAGCCCGTCTGCGCCGAGACGCGACGGCGCCGAAGCCCAAGGCATCGGCGACGACCGTAGCTGAACCCGCCTCGCCGGGTGGTGTCGTCGAGCTTGGACCCGACGACAAGCAGCCCGAGCGCATCTCGGGCAAGCCACCACGCTACCCCGCCATGGCACGTAAGCTGAATCAGCAAGGACGCGTCACCGTCGAGTTCATTCTGACGGAGGAAGGTGTCCCCGAGCAGTTGCAGGTCATCGAGTCCGCGGGTACGGTCCTCGATCAGGCCGTTATGGACTCCCTCGCCGAATGGCGCTACACACCCGCCGAGAAAAACGGCGTCAAGGTGCGAGTCAAACAACGCGTGCGGCAGACGTTTCGTCTCGGCCGCTGAGACTCGCTAGCGCCGAGTCATGAGCTCGACGTACAAATCGTAGAAACGATCCAAGTCGAGGTCGAACTGCACCGTCGACTTCGGCACCCCCGGTGGCTCGTGCTGGTCGAGCTCCCATGCGAGGGTGTAGCCATAATTGGCGGCGTGGTCGATATCGACATCGACGTACATCTCGCGTGAGCCCGTGATGATGGAGGGGTCCAACACGCTTGCGGCGCTCACCTCGTCCCACATATAAACGCCAGGCGTCCAATCTGGATTACCAGCCACCGGTTGCGGCACGTGAAACTCATCGATGTAGCCCGTGACCGGCGTGCCCGCCTCGGCGATGCGAGCGACGAGTTCTTCGCTATGGTGCGTCTTCACCGAGATGTCCACCGGCGTGATCGTCAACTGCTTCCACGGCGCCCGCAAGACGATGCGCGCCGCCTCGGGATCCCACCACCAGTTGAACTCCCGGTGATAGCGCGCGGAATCGATCCCGCCTCCCATGACCGTCAGCGCCTTGGCTTTTTCAGGAAGCGTGGGATCCAACGCAATCGCGAGAGCGAAATTCGTCAGCGGCCCGCCGCCCCAAAGGTGCACTTCCCCAGGGTAGCGATTGACCATGTCGACGATGAAGTTCGCGGCGTGACCCTTGGCCGCCTCAATGCTCGGCTCCCCTTCGCGAAGCGGCACCGTCTCGTAAGGACCGGTGTCGCCATCCCAAGCACCTTGATACGGCTGCTTGCCATAGAGCGACTCCCAGCCGCTGGCCTCCTCCTGCGTATGGACGAGCGGAAAAACGGCCCCTCGATATACCGGAATATCGGTGCGTCCGGCGATCTCGAGAGCCCTCAGCGTGTGCCGCACTTCCTGCTCTAGCCAAAGATCGCCACTCACGACCGTGATGCCCAGCACTTCGACATTCGGAGACTGCACGAACATGAGCAGCGCCTGAATGTCGGTCGTGCAGGGACCGCGGGCATCTTGGTCGATGATGACCTTGAGCTTCGATTGCGACGAGGCACTAGCCGCAAGCGCGACCAAAGCGAGAGTCGAAATCAGTGTTCGCATACGAATCGGTCTCGATTGCGCCCGCGGGCACCGGCAGGCCGCGGAGTCCATTCTCTTCCGCAGCCTGCGTGCACGATTGGCGCGCGAGGTGGGCTACATGGACTCGGTGCGCTTCTTGATGACGTCGCTGAGGTAGGCAAACATTTGGCGACCGCTCTCGCACTCCTTCGAGGCCCATTCGACATTGGCGCAGGCGTTGGGCGAGCCATCTTGTCGAATCTGCTCCAGGTACGGAGCCACTTTGGCGAAAAAGAACAAGCCCTCTCCGTTGTTCTCCGTCAAATAGTCGGCGTTCACGATGCCGTTCCGCGCCATCCCGAAGACCATCTCCCAGTACCCGCCCAGCTGACGCCACGCGAAGTTCATGGGGTTGTCGGGCTTTTGGACTTCTTTGACGTCGTCGTAGCTCTTGGGCCAGAACTGAAAGTTCAGTAGATCGCGAGCCTCTCGCGTCTTGGCCTCCCGGCGCATTTCATACAGGCGCAGGACGATATCAGCATCTTGGTAATTGGGTTTATCAGACATGGAAAGACCCCTCCTTAGGGTGAAAAATAGAGAACCAGTGAAGCCGCGAATCATAGCACGTTCGCCACGCCATCGAATCGCCGACAACGCAGGGAATCCATCCTTCCTCGCAACCGTAGGTTAGACTGCTACCGAGCCGATCGAGTCGAGAAGCTCGACCGCCCTCAGAAAGGATGGACGCCCAATTTGCTCTATCTGCTACCTGCCGCCCTCGTGCTGCTCGCCATCGCAGCAGCCAACGTCATCGGCCGAAAACTCAGCGCGCCGGGTTACTCGGGGGCCGAGAGCGATCACTTCGACGGCACCCATTTCCGCAATCGGGAAGACGTTCAGCTTCCGAATGCCGGCATGGGAATCCGGTATCTACTCACGACGCGTCCCGGAACTTGGGACGATTGGCGTGAGATACCTGGCGCGCAATCGCCTCCCGAGCGCGTCGGCCCCAATCAGCTCCGGGTGACTTTCATCAACCACGCCACAACGCTCATCCAACTCGACGGCGTCAATTTGTTGACCGACCCGATTTGGTCCGAACGCGCGAGCCCATTTTCTTTCGTCGGTCCTCGCCGACGTCACGCGCCCGGCCTGTCGCTCGCGGAGCTCCCGCCCATCGACGTCGTCCTCGTCAGCCACAATCACTACGACCACCTGAACCTGCCGACGCTGACCCAACTCCAGAAAGACCATGACCCTGAGTTCGTCATCGGGCTGGGCAACCGTCACCTGCTCGAGAGCAACGGCATCTCGCGGGTGCACGAGCTCGACTGGAACGAGGCCGTCGCCATCGAGCCGCTTTCCATCGTCGCGCAACCCGCTCGTCATTTTTCCGGTCGTGGTCTTTCGGATCGGCAACGTAATCTCTGGGTCAGCTTCGTGATCGACGGACCCGGCGGACGCGTCTACTTCGCCGGTGATACCAGCTACGGTTCCCATTTCGCCGAGACCGCTGTCAAGTTCGGTCCTCTGCGTCTCGCGATCCTCCCGATCGGAGCCTACGAGCCCCAGTGGTTCATGGGGCCGGTCCACCTGAACCCCGCCGAAGCCGTGAAAGCACACCTCGAGCTGAAAGCGTTTC
>CAMYKY010000049.1 GCA_947259165.1 uncultured Acidobacteriota bacterium
TCTCACATTCCTGACGTGCACCCGACCCGAGCTGTGCCGACAACGACGAAAAGCCGAGCGCCTGGAGCGGGCTCAGTCCCGCTCCGGCTCGACGGACTGCCGCGTGACCATTTCGTGACCATCTGCGCAGTGCCGCCGAGCTAAGTGACTGAGAACAAAAGGGAACGCTTGATCTGGTGCCGAAGGGGGGATTCGAACCCCCACAGGTTTTACCCCATACGCCCCTCAAGCGCACGTGTCTACCAATTCCACCACTTCGGCACTTTGGGTAGGTTCCCGAAGGCCCGCCATTATAAGAATGTTAGCGGCGCCTCCGCAAGGAAATGCGTCGCTCGGGTGCTATTGCTCGGGGGGCGGGGTCTCTTCGGACTCGGGCTCGGGTTCTGCTTCTGCTTCCGCCGGGGCAGCTTCGGCCTCGGCAGGGGCGGCGGCCTCTTCACCCTCGGCGGCTGGCTCGGTCGCGGGTGCCGGGGAATCCGGGATGACGGAATCGTTGCCAACGACGGGCCTCAAATAGCTCAGGCTCAATGAGGTCACGACGAAGAGCATCGCGGCGCCGGCAGTGATCTTGGAGAGCAGCGTTGCGGTGCCGCGGGCGCCAAAGGCGGTCTGGGAGCCGGTGCCGCCGAAGGCGCTGGCGAGGTCTTGGCCCTTGCCCTGTTGGGCGAGGACGACCAGGATCAGAAAGAAGCTCACCAACACGTGAACGATGGTGATTAGGATGGTCAACATTACTTATGTTCTCCGCTGGAAGCCGCAGATTCGGTTGAAGGACTCAGTTTTCAAACTGGCGCCTCCGACGAGGGCTCCGTCGATGTCGGCCTCGGCCATGAGGTCATCTACATTATCAGGTTTTACGCTGCCGCCGTAAAGGATGCGGACCTTATCGGCGGCGTCGGCGCTGAACAACTTGGCGAGCTGGCCGCGGATGGATTGGTGGACCTCTTCGGCTTGGGCCGGGGTTGCGGTGCGGCCGGTACCGATCGCCCAGATTGGCTCGTAGGCGACGACGAGTTTGTCGAGCTGCGCTTCGGCGACGTCTTTGAGCGCTTCTTTGACCTGTCGGTCGACGACGACGTAGGTGACGCCGCGGTCGCGCTCGGCGTCGGTCTCGCCCACGCACAGGATCGGCATCAGGTCGTTTGTGAGTGCAGCGATCACTTTCCGATTGGCACTTTTGTCGGTCTCTCCGAAGAGTTGGCGCCGCTCGGAATGTGCGACGATCACGTAGTCGCACCCGGCGTCTTTCAACATCCCCGGCGACACTTCGCCGGTGAAGGCGCCCTTTTCTTCCCAGTAGAGATCTTGGGCGCCGAGGCCGATGGACGAGTCGCTCACTTCTTTGCGAACTCTGGCGAGTGCGGTGAACGGTGGAGCCAAGATGATGTCCACGTCACGGACAGCGCGGCAACCTTCGACAACGCTCTGAGCGAGCTCGCCGGCGTCGGCGAGCGTCATGTGCATTTTCCAATTGGCGGCAATGAGTGGCCTACGCATCGGTCAGTACCTCTACCCCCGGAAGCTTGGAGCCGGCGAGGAACTGGAGCGACGCGCCCCCACCGGTCGAGATGTGAGTGATGCGATCGGACACGCCGGCTTTGTGCACCGCCGCCACGGAGTCGCCGCCTCCGACGACGCTCGTCGCCTCGCTCGCGGCGACGACCTCGGCGAGCTTGAGCGTTCCTTGCGCGAACGGCTCCATTTCGAACACTCCCATGGGCCCGTTCCACAGCACCATCTTGGACGAGCGGATCACCTCGGCGTAGGCGGATACGGTGTCGGGTCCGACGTCGAGTCCCATCCAACCGTCCGGGATCTGTTCGATCGGTAGGATCTGACGTTGGGCGTCAATAGCGAACTCCGCCGCGACGACATGGTCGACGGGGAGAATGAGCTTGCCGCCCGATTCAGCGAGAAGCTCTGTCGCCAAGTCGATCTTGTCTTCTTCGACGAGAGATCGTCCGGTTGGAAGGCCTTTGGCTCGGAGGAACGTGTACGCCATGCCGCCGCCGATCAAAAGTTTGTCGACTTTGGCGAGCAAGGATCGCACGACCGCGATCTTGTCCGAGACCTTGGCGCCGCCGAGCAGGCCGGTGAAAGGCCGCGGTGGCGATGACAACGCCAGGTCGAGATAGTGGAGCTCGCGTTCCATCAACAAACCCGCGGCGGCTTTGTCGAAGTGTTTCACCATGCCGACGGTCGAGGCGTGCGCCCGGTGTGCGGCGCCGAATGCATCGTTGACGTAGACTTCAGCGGTGGTCGACAAGCGGCGCGCGAAGTCGGCGTCGTTGGCGGTCTCCCCGTCGTAGAAGCGCAGGTTCTCTAGAAGCAAGACGTCACCCTTTTCGAGCTTGCCCACGAGGTTGTCGACCTCGCCGCCAACCGTCTCGCCGCAAAACTGAACGGGCTTGTCGAGGAGATCGGAAAGCTTTTCGGCGACCGGCGCGAGGCTCAGCTCGGCGACGCGCCGCCCTTTCGGGCGCCCCAGGTGGGACGCGAGCACGAGGCGCGCGCCTTCGTCTAGCGCACGCCGGAGCGTCGGGAGCGTCGCCCGGATGCGGGTATCGTCTTGCACGACACCGTCTTTCAGCGGGACGTTGAAGTCCACGCGCACGAAGACCCGCTTTCCGTCGAGGTCGAGCGCATTCATATCGAGTTTCTTCATCGTTGAGGCAATCGTGCATTATAGCGTAGACGCGGTTTCCAAGATATTGGGGTGTCTCGCCTGGGTTGGTACTAGATATTCGTATTGGCGGGCTGGTATACTCCCGGTGACAGACAGGCCCGGGTGCCCGAATTTGTTCGGGTAAAAGGGAATGGGGTGAAACGCCCCAGCGGCCCACGCCACTGTAAGCGGAGAGTCCAGGCCCACCGCCAGCATCAGCTGGCAGCCACTTTCGGTCAAAGACCGGGGGGAAGGCGGGCGGAAGACGCAGCATCCGCGAGCCAGGAAACCTGCCCGAGTCGAGAAGTCGGAGTGCTCTTCGGTGGGAAGAGCCCGGTTTCGGTAGCAGGCAAGAGCGGAACTTCTCGTCCCACGAAGGCGAGGAGTTTTTTTGTTTTTGCCTCGCCTGCGTGGTTGAACCTGCCATCGGGACTCTCGAACGGCTGGAGGTCTCAGATGCGTATTCTTTCTTCTCTTTCAATCCTGTTGTTTGCGAGTGGCGCGTTTGCCAACTCGCTCGAAGTTCGTGTGGTCGATCCACAAAGTGCTGGCGTTCCGTCGGCTGGTGTGAACTTGTCTCGGCGTGATGGTGGGTGGCGCACGAGCGTGCGCGTCGACAACGAAGGCCATTATCGCTTCGATGCGTTGACGCCCGGCGCGTATCTTCTTCAGGCTGAGGCTCGTGGGTTCACCCGCAGTGAGCCCACGCTCGTGCGACTCGTCGAAGGCCAGGGTGCCACGCTCGAGCTTCGGCTCGACCTCGCCGTCTTTGAGGAATCGGTCATCGTTACCAGCTCCGCTACCTTTCAAGCACCGTCGGAGGTGACGAAAACGACGAGCGTAGTGGGACGAGAAGAGCTCGAGGCTCGGGACGAATACTTCATTCCCGAGGCGCTTCGGACCGTGCCCGGGCTGAAGGTGCAGCAGCTCGGGGGGCCGGGAAGTTTCACATCGATCAAAGTCCGCGGGCTCAGAAGCGAAGACACGGCGATTGTCATCGACGGCGCGCGACTCCGTGACCCCTCCGCGCCCCAGGGTGATGCGTCGTCGTACCTCGAGATGTTGATGGCGACAGACCTCGAGCAGGTCGAGATCCTTCGCGGCACGGGCTCGACTCTCTACGGCACGAATGCCGGTGGTGGTGTCATTAATATTGTTACAGCGTCCGGAGGCGGGGAGCCTCGCGGAAGCGCGCTTATCGAGGGTGGCGGCCTGGGGCTGGTTCGAGCCAACGCGCAAACTGCCGGCGGCGTTGAGGACCGATTCCTCTACAGCGTCGGCCTTGCGCACCTGAACGTCGCCGATGGCGTCGATGGCAACGACTCGGTTCGGAACACGAGCGTTCAGGGAAGAGCCCAAATGAAGCTCGGTCCCACATCGAGCCTCTCGTTTCGCTTTTACGGCTCCCAGGCCGATGTCGACTTGAACGAAAGTCCGGAGGCCTTGGGGGAGCTTCCCCCGGGTGTCATCGACGCCGTTGCCGGCGGCAACTACGTACCGAGCGCGGACGATCCCGATAGTCGCCGCGAGGCGAACTTCACCTCGGCTCTCGTGAGCTTCGAGCAACGACCTCGCGAGAACTTCGGCTACAGCGTTCGCTACCACGGCTTGCTCACCGATCGCAGTTTCTTCGATGGCCCCGGGGGGGTTAGCGCGTTCGAGCCGGTGACGTCATCCCTTTCGGAGTTCGAGGGCGGCATCCACACGTTGAACGGGCGGACGGATTTCTCCTGGGGTCAGCATCAGGACATCCAGGCGGGATTCGAGCTCGAGCGGGAGTCGTTCGTGAACCGCTCGTTCCCTGACGATCCGGCCGGAAACTCGTCGGCGGATATCTCGGAGACGAGTCAGAGCCTGTACGTACAAGATCAGGTGAGCCTCCTCGATGGCGCCTTGTCGATCGCGGGTGCTGTGCGCGCCCAATGGTTCTCGTTGGGCGATCCAGAGTTATCGCCGGCCGACAACGCCCCTTACACGGACAAGCAGCCGTTTTCGCTCGATAACGCTTTGACGGGTGACATCTCTGGAGCCTACGGGTTCGAGGCGGGCACGAAATTGCTCGCGCACTTCGGAAACGGCTACCGGGCGCCTTCGCTTTACGAGCGTTATGGAACGTCGTTCTCGTCGTTTGGCTATCTTGCGTTCGGCGACCCGCGCTTGCGGCCGGAGCGGACCTTAACTTTTGACGCCGGGGTCGAGCAGAGTCTGTTCTCGCAGCGGGCTCGCGTTTCGGCGACGTACTTTCGCACGCGGCTCAAGGAAATCATCATTTTTGACTTCTCCGGTGGGGTCGATCCGGCGACCGACCCGTTCGGCCGTTCCGGCGGTTATTTATCGACGGACGGCGGCACGGCGAAGGGGCTCGAGCTCTCCGGGGACGTGATCGTCGGCCACGGACTCCACGTGAACACCGCCTACACGTACACGGACGCCGAACCGCCGGCCGGAGTTTCCGGAGATCAAACGCAGGCGTTTGCGGTACCCAAACACCAACTCGCTTTCGTTGCCACCCAGCTCATAGGCTCGAGACTCACGGTGAGTTTGGACCTCGTCGCGTCGAGCAGCTACCTTGCGCCCATCTTCGACCCGGTCACGTTCGCGAGCCGGGTCTATCGCTTCGAAAGCTCCTTTGAGAGCGATCTCGCCGCCAGCTACCGTTTCCCGATTGGCATTCGGGTGTTCGGCAAGATCGAGAACCTCTTCGATCAACAGATCTTCGAAAGCGGTTTCCGGACACCTGGACGCTACGCGCTCGTCGGCGCGGCGTTCGATTTTTAGCCCGCGATGAAGCTTCTTCTACTCATTGCCGTTGCGCAGCGGATCATCTCGCTATCACCCAGCGTGACGGAGATTCTGTACGGCATTGGCGCCTTCGAACAGGTTATCGCCGTGTCGAGCTATTGCGAGTACCCGCCCGAGGTGGAAGGGATGCCCCGTGTCGGTGGATGGACGGATACCAACCTCGAGCAGGTCGTATCGCTACAGCCCGATCTCGTCATCCTCACCGGCGTGGATGCGCAGGCGCCGCTCATGGAGCCGAAACTTACCGCGCTGGGGATTGAGACCCTCGCCGTCGGGAGTCAATCGCTGGCCGACATCTACGAGGCCATCGAGACCATGGGTGTTGCGGTAGGCCGAGAGCCGCAAGCGCGCGCTCTCATCGAGAGCATGCGCACCGATCTCGCAGACATCCGAGCACGCACTCGCGACAGACCCCGGCCGAGTGTGCTCGTCGTGGTCGACCGCCTCCCGGGAACGCTGCGGGATATCTACATCGCCACCGCCGGGAGCTACCTTACCGAGCTCGTCGAGATTGCCGGCGGCACGCCGATCACGCCGCCGGCGCCACATAACTACACGCAAATCGGTACCGAGGCGCTCGTCGTGTTCGATCCCGAAGTCATTTTCGACATGGTCCAGGCATTGACGACACCTACGGTGGTCGGAAGTGGTGAGTTTGCCGAAGATCCCAATGCCGTTTGGAAGGCGATCGACGTTCGGGCGGTAAAAAAAGGTCGTGTGTATCCGCTTACGAACAAGCTTCTCGTCCATCCGTCGCAGTTCGCGGTGACGGCGGCTCGCGAGTTTGCGAAACGGCTCCATCCCGAGGCGTTTGAGTGAGCGCGATCCTTTCAGCAAGGTCTCTCGAGTTCTCGTACGAGACAGTTCCGGTTATTCAGGACGTTTCGCTCGAGGTGACGCGAGGGCATTTTTGCGGGCTCATCGGACCGAATGGCTGCGGAAAGTCGACGCTGTTGCGGCTGCTTTCCGGCATTTTGCCCCCCAGGAGCGGATCGGTGATGTTGGAGGGCAAGGGGCTCGCTACGATCGAGCCGCGCGAGCGCGCCAAGAGCATCGGCTACGTGCCGCAACAGCAGAGCCGAGTGTTCCCGTTTACTGCCATCGAAGTGGTCCTGGCTGGACGGAGCCCGTACACTTCGAGGTTTCGATTCGAGAATACTCGCGACCGTGAAATCGCTCTCGAAGCGCTGAGCTCGGTCGGTGCGGAGCACTTGGCGTCGCGGCCGATCACGGAGCTCTCCGGCGGCGAGCAGCAAATGGTGGCGGTCGCGAGAGCGTTGGCTCAGCAGGCGAGTCTTTTGCTTCTCGACGAGCCTGCGGCCGCGCTCGACTTGAAACACCGAGCTCGCCTCCTCGGTGCTCTGCGACGTTTGCGAGAGGAGCGGGAGCTCACGGTATTGGTCGTAACGCACGATCTGCAGATGCTCGATGCGAACTTTGACCACCTGTTCGCCATGCGCGACGGACGGATTGTCGCGGAAGGCGCTTCGCAGGACGTCCTGAACGAGAGCACGCTTGCCGACGTGTACGACGATCCGCACGTCCGGGCCCATCGGATCGAGGGCCGTACGTTCGTCTGGTCGGAGGGGTAAGTGGCGACGTCGGGACGCCTCGCGCGGGCGTTGCTTTTTTTCGCGGCGATCGTGGCGGCGGCGACTTTTTTTGCTCTCACGACGGGATACCAGTCGCTCGACTGGTCGCAGCTCCAGACGGACGAAATCTCTCGCACCATATTTTTTCGGCTACGGGTGCCGCGCGTCGCGCTCGGACTTCTCGTCGGCGGCTCGCTCGCCGGAGTGGGCGCCGCGCTCCAAGCGCTGTTTCGAAATCCGCTCGCGGAGCCGTTCACGCTCGGGGTCTCTGGCGGAGGCGCGCTGGGCGCAAGTGTGGCGATCGCGCTCGGATTTGGCGCCAGCGTCGCCGGCATCCCACTCGTTTTCGTTTTCGCCTTCCTGGGCTCGATGGCATTCGTCGCCATCGTGTATCGGCTCGCCTCGGCCGGAACCGTTGTCATGCCTGGAACGTTGTTGCTGGCTGGGGTCGTGTTGAATCTCATCGCCGGAGCAGGTGTCTTGATGATCCAGTTCGTGACGGACTACACACGAGCGCTGCAGATTCTTCGATGGATGGTGGGGAGTCTCGACGTGGTCGGGATGGATCTGATATGGCGCATGCTGCTGTTTCTCGTGCCGGGGATGCTGCTTCTGCTCGCGACGACGCGGGATCTTCATCTCATTGCGATGGACGAAGAAGCCGCGGCCGCGCTCGGTGTCAACGTGCGCCGCGTCGAGCGGAGCGTTTATGCGGCCTCCTCGCTCATCGTGGGCGTCACCGTCGCCGTGGCCGGGCCGATTGGCTTCGTCGGCCTCATCGTGCCGCACGCGGTGCGGCTTTTGTTCGGTGAAGACTTGCGGATCGTCATCCCGTGCTCCATCTTGCTGGGTGCCGCGTTCCTGGTTCTAGCCGACACGTTGGCTCGCTCCATGCTGGGTGCGAGCGAGCTTCCCGTCGGAGCCATCACCGCTTTGATAGGAGGCCCGTTGTTTTTGGTGTTACTGACCCAAAGAAAACGTTACACCGCAATCTAGCAGTGGCGTCGAAGGCGCGCACTCCTGAATGCTGAATGCTGAATCGAAAGGCGAATTATGAGTATTGCAACGAAAACAGGTGACAAAGGGCAAACGAGCCTGGTCGGCGGACAGAGAGTCTCGAAATCGGATCCGCGTGTCGAAACCTACGGGACGCTCGACGAGCTCGGATCGGTTATGGGGTTCGCTCGCTCGATCTGTAAGAACGAGAAAGTCGCGCAAGCGACGAAGGCGATCCAGAAAGACTTGTTCACGGTGAGCGCGTCGCTCGCCTCACCCGAGGACGACAAAAAGACGAACCGGGTGACCCAGGAGATGGTGGGCTCGTTGACGAAGCAGGTCGAGGAGATCGAAGCGATCGAAGGCATCCTCGGGGACTGGGTCCTGCCGGGCGAGGACACCGTGTCGGCGGCTTACGACGTCGCGCGCACGGTGTGTCGACGTGCGGAGAGAGCGGCGGTCCGGCTGGACGAAAGCGGTGGCGGCGTCGACCCACTCGCGGTGACCTATATCAATCGGCTTTCGGATCTTTTGTGGCTGTTCGGTCGTCTTGTGGAAAAAGACGCTGGCGTTGACGCCACGCTCCGAGACGGAGAAGGAAAGGGTGGCCGCTGGTCGAAAGCATGGTAGCCATCGAGCCGGCAGACGCGAGCTTTGCGGAGCGCGCCCGTGCGCGACAGCTAAGTTTGACGAAGCCGCCGGGAAGCCTCGGGCGCCTCGAGGAGCTTGCTGCTCGCTTGTGCGCGATCCAGCGAAGCGAACATCCGACGACTCGTGGGCGCTCCGTCGTCATTTTCGCGGGCGATCACGGAGTGACGGAGGAAGGCGTGAGCCCCTACCCGTCCGAAGTCACCGGTCAGATGCTCGCGAACTTTGCCGCCGGAGGAGCTGCCATCAACGCGATTGCGGGCGTCGTAGACGCGGACGTGATCGTCGTCGATGTGGGGTCCCTGAATCCGCCGTCGGTGAGCGATGACGACTTCGCTTTCCATCCTCGGTCTGTGGGGCGCGGCACTCGCAATTTTGCGCGCGAGCCCGCCATGACCGACAGCGAGGTCGACGCCGCGATGAAGGTCGGCGCCGAGGAGGCGGGCCTTTTGGAAGGCACTGTTCTCGTCGGTCTCGGAGAGATGGGGATCGGCAATACGACGGCCGCGAGCGCGATCACAGCCGCGCTGACCAGGTTGCCTGTCGCGAGCGTCACCGGGTCGGGGACAGGCCTCGATCCTGAAGGTGTCCGCAAGAAGATAGAAGTGATCGAGCGCGCGCTCGAGCTGCATCAGGTTTCGGAGCCGCTTGCGATTCTTCGAAGTCTGGGCGGGATCGAGATTGCCGCGCTCGTTGGGTTCATTCTCCAGGCAGCGAGCCGGCGGATGGGGATACTCGTCGACGGCTTTATTACGACCGCCGCGTTCGCGATCGCGTCCCGACTCCATCCACAGGTTCTGGACTACGCGTTTTTCGCTCATCGTTCGACGGAGCCCGGGCACGCGGCGCTTCTCGAGATGCTCGACGTCGAGCCCCTACTCGACCTTTCATTGCGCTTGGGCGAAGGCACCGGTGCCGCGCTCGCGATCCCGGTTCTCGATGCGGCGGTCGCCACTCACAACGATATGGCGACGTTCGAGAGTGCAGGGGTTTCGGACAAGCTCCGGTGAGAAGACTGCTTGCGGCCGTCGCGTTTTTGACGCGAGTTCCGATCCGTACGGCGTTTACGACCGAAGACGTGGGTCGCGCGGCACTCTTGTTTCCGCTCGTCGGCGCCGGTATCGGTCTCGTGCAACTCGGAGTCTGGAAGCTCGCGAGCCCGCATTTGACTGGCTTGTTGACTGCGGCGCTCGTGGTGACGTCGTCCGCATGGTTGACACGCGCACTGCACCTCGATGGCTTGGCAGATTTCGTCGACGGGTTGGGAGGGGGACGCACGCGGGACGACGTGCTTCGGATCATGAAGGATTCCCGCATCGGCGCGTTCGGAGCGGTCGCTCTCGTTGTTGCGTTGTGCACGAAAATCGCTGCCGTTGATGCGCTCGCAGCCCCGGAGGCGTTGATCGTGGCTCCTGCGTTGTCGCGGTGGACGCCGGTCGCTTTGAGCTACACGCTCGCGTATGTTCGACCGGGTGCGTCGGCTCCCGCGGGTCATGTCGGGGTGGTCGAGTTGATGGGTGCGACGCTCATCGCCGGGGGGCTGGTGGCGTGGTTCGGGCAGTTCGCCCTCGCGGGCGTCGTCGTGGTGGTGACTATCGTGGTCGGTGTGATCGCAAAACGTAGGATCGGCGGCGTGACAGGGGATGTTCTCGGTGCGAACATCGAGCTCGCCGAGACGGCGGCGCTGGTGGTCGCGACGCTATGATCTCGAGCTGGGCGCGCCCGACGGGCGTTGGTCTTCGTCTCGTTTTGATCCGTCACGGCGAGCCGGAGGCCTCCGCGAAGGGACGGTGCTACGGTAAGTTGGATGTGGGTCTGTCCGACGTTGGGCGCGAGCAAATTGGCAGCGTTGCGGCGATGCTCGAATCGGCGTCCGTCGATGCGGTGTACACCAGTCCGAGACGCCGCGCGTGTGAGAGTGCGGAGCTTCTGGCGGGCGACGTTATCGTGGAGCCTCGCCTCAGCGAGATCCATTTCGGAGACCTCGAGGGTTTGACCTACGACGAGGTGGCGGAGCGCTATCCATCGCTCTATAGGCGGTGGATGGAGCGTCCGACATCGGTCGAATTTCCGGGAGGGGAGAGTTTCGAGCAAATGCGGATACGTGTGCTCGATGCGATGAGGGCGATCCGAGACACCCACTCGAATCAAACCGTGGCGATTGTTTCCCACGGGGGTGTCAATCGGATCGTCTTGGCGCACGCGCTCGGGATCGATGCGCACAACATTTTCCACATGGAGCAGTCGCACGCCGGTGTCAGTGTCGTCGATGACTTCGACGATTATTCGGTCGTGCGACTCATGAACGCGTCATGTTGACGCTGGTGCTCGGCGGAGCACGAAGTGGGAAGAGCCGCCACGCGCAAACGCTATGCGGTGACCATCCCGTACGTTATCTTGCGACGGCTCAGGCTGCCGGCGATGCCGAGATGTCTCGACGGATTGAACGACACCGAGCGGACCGCCCGCCAAATTGGGAAACCCTAGAAGTTCCGTTCGCGCTCGTCGACGCGGTCCGTGCCGCCGGCGATACGATCGTCGTCATCGATTGCCTCACGGTTTGGCTGTCCAATTTGTCATATCGTCACCGCGCCCTCCGACCGGAGGCACGTGAGAAAAGGCTCCTCGGCGAGGTTTCCGATCTCGTCGTTGCCGCCGTAGCGGCGCCTCGACGCGAAGTGATCGTGGTTAGTAATGACGTTGGGGGCGGAATCGTTCCAGACTCTCCCGTAGCCCGCGAGTTTCGCGACCTTCAGGGACTCGCGAACCAATCCATCGCCTCCGCGTCGACTAGGGTGTTTTTGATGGTAGCCGGTATTGCGGTGGTGGTGAAGCAGTAATCCCCCTCACCCGGGGAGCTTCGCTCCCCGACCTCTCCCCCAACGGGGGAGAGGTTATTTCTTAGTTAGTTCTTTAACCTCTCCCCCGTTGGGGGAGAGGTCGATGGCGCGCTAGCGCCGTCGGGTGAGGGGGATTCCAGTGCGGCAAGAATGGTTTCCAAAACGCCATCCGTTTCAAGGAAGACAGTTGGATTCCAGAACCTGAGGACGTCGAAGCCTGCTGCTTTGAGGAACTCGCTCCTTAGGTGATCGTATTCGAGTTGCTCAGCGTGTTGTCCGCCGTCCAGCTCGATCGCTAATTGTCGTTCGAGGCAGACGAAGTCGACGATGTATTTTCCGATTGCGTATTGTCTGCGGAATTTGAAGCCGGCGAGTTGGCGACTTCTCAATCGACTCCAGAGTTTTCGTTCGGCTTCGGTTTGTTGGCTGCGCAGTTCTCGCGCTCGTTCTGTGAATACTTCTCGCATCCCATATAGGACGTTTTCGGGAGCGGTCATCCTCCCTCGATGGGAGAAATATTGCGTTTTACGGAGCGCCAGCTCCCCCTCACTCGGGGAGCTTCGCTCGCCTCCGTGAAACTCTCTCCCCCAGGGGGGGAGAGGTTGCTAGAGCATGCCGGCGCTGGATTCGTAGACGGTCAAGCAGCCGAGTACGACGGTGGCAAGTCCAACGACCCACTGTAGCCCGTTGCGGAAACGGGTGAGGCGACCTGCCGAGCTTCGAAACGGGATCGCAATCGCGGCTGACAGGAGGGCCATTCCTAGCAGCGAGCCCAACCCGAACAGGAGCATGTAGAGCATGCCGACGGTGACCGAGGGTGTTCGCTCGAGCGTGAGCAAGATCAGCGCGGCCGATCCCGCCATGCCGTGCATGAGGCCGATCGCGAGTGCTCTGAGTGTTCCGACTTGCGGATGCGCATGCTGGTGCGTTTCGTGGCCGGGCTCACCTTTGTGCGAGTGCGGGTGGAGATGGCGCTTACCGTCCGAGTGTTCGTGGATGTGGAAATGAATGCGGTCGCGGCGAACGCGTCGAATCACGTCTAGTCCGAGGACGACGAGCATGATGCCGACCACGAGCTCGAGTCCCGCCGCGAGTCGAGCGGGCATCGCGGTGTCGATTAGTAGTACCACGGTGCCGAAAAAAAACAGGGTGATCATATGCCCAATACCCCAAAACGCGCCGTGGCGGATACATTCGGCCGGTGTCTTGGCTTGAGTTGCGAGCGTTGCCACCGCGGCAACGTGGTCCGCCTCGAGCGCATGGCGCATGCCGATGAGAAATCCGAGGAAGAGGAGTCCGAGCATCAGATGGAATCCGACATCAGCTCGCTGCTAGCGGTGGTCGTCGTCGGGGTGATCGCAGGTTGGAAGCTCTCGCCATGCGGAGCGCGGTGTCCACCCGAGTTGGCGCATGCCCGGCTCGGTGGCGAAATACGCACGCGCGACCGCGTCGCGCAGGTAGACGAGAGCATCGCTCATCTTTGCCGTTGAACCGGACGCCGCGTTGTCGAGAATGCGGTGTTGCTCGTCGGGTGCGAGCTCGACCCAGCGAGATGCGTGCGTCGTACGAGCTTCGCCCTCGAACGCCCGAAGTGCGGTGAGTAGCGCCCGTTGGTCTTCAACCGTGTCAGCAGCGGCGACGTGATCGAGCAGGTCTGGAACCTCGGCTGCGACCGAGCCCGGAACGAGAAGCTCGGAAAGACTGACGAGTGTTTCGTGGTCTTGCGCGTTCAACAGACGAGGCAATGACGCTTCGGCCGCCGGAGCTTGTGGAGCCACGCCGGGAGTTGCCGCTTCAGCGCGCGAGGAGCCATGCGGCGCAGCCACCGCACCAGCAAACCCAGTGGCGAGCCCTCGCAAAACAGTACGTCGCTCGACGCCTTGTTTGCGCCCCTTTTTGGCCGTCATCTCGACATCCCTCTCGTGGAGGCACTCTAGCATAGTGACGTCGACTCCGGTTGCCGCGCTCGCTCGGCTCTGCTAACGTCCGCCGATGCAAGAGTTCGACGTCGTCGTGATCGGCTCCGGCGCTTCCGGTGGCTGGGCCGCCAAGCAATTCTCGGAAGCAGGTATCAACGTCGCACTCGTCGAAGCCGGCCGCGCTCACCGCGACAACGAGTTCATGGAGCACCAACCGCCGTTCGAGCTTCCGTACGGAAACCTGACGCGCCAGCTAATGCGCAAGACCCAGCCTCATCAAGCCGATTGCTACGCGTGCACCGAGTTCAACCGCCACTGGTTCGCGGACGATCTCGAGGAGCCCTACACGCATCCGGAGGACAAGCCGTTCAGCTGGCAGGGGCGGCTTCGACTCGTCGGCGGGCGCACCAACGTGTGGGGTCGGCAAAGCTACCGGATGAGCGAGCAGGACCTCAAGGGTTACTCGTTCGACGGCGCGGGAGCGGACTGGCCGCTCGGCTACGACGATCTCGCGCCCTACTACGATCGCGTCGAAGGCTACGTCGGTGTCAGCGGCCAAGCCGAGGGTGTGGCCGAGCTCCCCGACGGCAATTTTCAACCAGCGATGCCGCTCACGTGTGCGGAAACGCTCGTGCGCACGAAGGTCAAAGAAGCGTTCGGTCGAACGATCACGATCGGCCGCACCGCAAACTTGACGAAGCCTCTCAACGGTCGCTCCGCGTGTCACTACTGCGGGCCGTGCGAGCGCGGATGCGCGACCCAATCTTATTTCAATTCGGCGTTTACAACGGTGGCCGACGCGATGGCGACGGGGAAGTGTAGCCTCGTCACCAACGCGATGGTCTACCAGGTCATGATGGACCAGGATCAAAACCGAGCCACTGGGGTGCGCTACGTCGATCGCATCACGCGTGAAACGAAAGAGATCCGAGCGCGTCGGGTCGTACTGTGCGCTCAATCGCTCGAGTCGGTCCGCATCCTGTTGAACTCGGCGACCACCGAGTACTCCGACGGTCTCGCCAACTCGAGTGGTGTGCTCGGGCACTACCTCATGGACCACCTGTGGGTCGCGGGTGGCTCCACCGGTGATTTCCCCGAGATCCCCGCGACGCCCACGTTCGGCCAGCCGGTGCGGCCCAACGGCATGTATGGGATTCGGTTCCGGAACGCGGTGGGCGGGCCGCGCCACCCGGACTTCCTCCGCGGCTTCGGCTTCCAGGGAGGCAACCGTATTGGTCTCGACTGGGGCGCGGCAGGCTTCGGCGAGGAGTGGATGAAGGCGCTGCTCGAGCCCGTGACGCGCGTCCGCTTCGCCGGCTTTGGGGAGTGCTTGCCCTATTACGAGAACTACGTCGAGCTCGACAAGAACATGGTCGACACCTTCGGGATCCCTGTTCTTCACATCAATATGGGCTGGAAAGAGAACGAGCTCGCGATGGTGCCCGACATGGCCGCGACTGCCTCAGAGATGCTCGAAGCCGCGGGCGCCAAAAACATCGAGCCGTTCGAAGTGCCCGACCGCGTGCCCGGGTTCGGCATCCACGAGGTCGGTGTAGCCCGCATGGGCGACAACCCGAAGACTTCGGTGCTCAACCAGTTTCAGCAGACGCACGACGTGCACAACCTCTTCGTCATGGACGGCGCGGGCTTTCCCTCCGGCGGTTGCCAAAACCCGACGCTCACGATCATGGCCCTCGCACTCCGCTCGTGCGACTACCTCATGGCCGAGATGCAGCGCGGAAATTTGTAGTGGTGAAGGAACTCGTCACCCCCTCACCCGATGGCGCTGCGCGCCATCGACCTCTCCCCCAGAGGGGGAGAGGTTAGTATGCAGATTCGGTTCTGTAGGGAAGCTATTTTTTATCGAGTCCGAGCGCGTGGCTTAGTCCGTCGTCCACGTCCACATCCACATCTTCGGACCGTCGTCGCGGTGGTATCAACGATTCCTGCGTGATCTCCGTCCCGCGGGATTGAGGCAAGAGCGGCTCGTCGGGGATGTAGGGTGCCGGCTCGACAGCGACGGCGTCCGCTTCGACGAGAGGCAGCGGTGCGGGGGGCGCTTCGGCGACGGCGTCGTCGGACAGCGCGAGATCGCTGAAGGAAGCCAGGCCGGTATCCGGCGGCGGTGCCGGTTGCGCGGAAGGCTGTGTCGCCACGTCCGCGGGATTCGACGGGAGGGGAGTTTGCGTCGCGGCCGGGGGCGGGGCCGATGGATCTAAGCTGTCTCCGAGTGCGAGCGCTTCGAATCCCGAGGGTGCCTCGGCGGGTGCCTTCGGGGATGTCTCGGGTACGGATGCCGCCGGAGCGGCTGGTTCGGGTGCTGCCGGTGAAGGCGAGGGCTCCGGCGCGTTGTCCTCGGGTGCAAGCGCATTGGGGCCTTCGAAGAACTGTGTCGCTGCGTGGCTGGTGACCGGTGGGTCCGGTGTCAGGGCTGCTGGCGGCGACGGCGACTCACCCTCCAGAATGGACTCCATGAACTCTCCGGTGGAAGAGGGACGTGCGGGCTCCTCAGGTGCTGCCGGCACCGGCGTCGGTGGTCCCTCGAATATCTGCGTGTGCAACAGCGCGTCCGGAATGGCTTTGGGTTTGTGTGACGGCGCCCCCGGCGGCGGGTCGATCGACAGCTGCGTTTGGTTTAGATGCTCTGGAATCTGCGGTGGTGTAGGAGGCGGTAACGATGGCTTCGTCGTGACGTTGCCGACGTTGTTCGGTGGCGTCACTGAGATCTTCGTTTCGATGAGACTCGCGGGAATGGATGGCGGTGTGAACGGCGTTTCTGGTGGAGAAGGTGGTTCTTGCTCTCCACGAGCCGGAACTGGTTCTCGAATGGGCTTGTCGACGGAGAGCTGAGTCTCGACGAGCGACTCGAGTGTCGGTGCCGGTGCCGGTGCCGGTGTTGGTGTTGGTGTTGGTGTTGGTGTTGGTGTTGGCGGTTCGAGAGCCGGCGGCGATGCAGCGGCTAGCGGTTCCGGCGACGGTTGAGCTGGGGTTTCGACCGGCGTGGGCACGGCGGGTTCTCTCTCGGCGCCGCTCGTCGTGACGGCCACTTGCGCCGTGGCTTCCACAATATCGATCCATCCTAGCGAACGAAACGCCCAGAGGTAACGGCACGCCTCGAAGTCCGGAAGCGACGCGAGTGCGCAGATCTCGGCCAAGGAAGTTGGGGTGGCTAGCATACTGACCAACTCGCGGACGTTGTCGCCAAGTTTCGAGCTCTGCCACTCCTGCTCGAACGGCACCGCTTGCTGGTAGACCGACTCGAGGTTCCCGACACCCTTCGAGATCCGGCGCCAGCTCTCGACGTAGCCGACTCCTTCGAGGACGAGCTCTGGCACCGCGAGGTCCAGTGTGATCGTTTCTTTCTCCTCGAGCTCTTCTTCTTTGAAGCGGTACCATGATTCCGTACGGCGGAAGAGTCCGAGGATGATGGAGCGCACTTGACCGATGACTGCCGGGACCAGATTTTCCTCATTGAGCACATGCTCATCGACCAGGAGCGCGCCGAGCCGCTTGCCGGGCTGCACCATCTTGGAGACGCGCGTGTAGTCCATCAACGAGATTTCGCCGGTGCGCAGCAGGAATTGTCCCAGGCCGTCGTCTTGCGAGGACGACTCGGCGAAGACGACCTTGCCGGCACGTAGGTCGAGAATCTTGTCGCCTTCGGGGTTCGAGAAATGGAGCCGTCCCGTCTTCCCGGAGCGGCTGACAGCCAATAAGAGATCGGGCAGATCGTGGTCGTCGTTCCAGCAGTTGAGGACCCCTTCAAAAGGGATCCGCTCTCCAAGAGGCCCTTGGGGCATTGATCGCCTCGCCGTGTTGTGTCGTTTGAAATTGTTGGGATAGTTCCTAACTCATTATACGGGATGAAAAACGAGCGGGAAACTACTGCAACCTTAAGAATTTAAACGAGTTGAGTTATGAGACGCCGAGGATTTGATCCAGGTTGAGTGGCAGGCGGATCGTGAACGTGGTGCCTTCGCCGGGCGAGCTGTCCGCCTCGATGGTCCCACGGTGGTCCTGGATGATCTGATAGCAGATGGAAAGCCCGAGACCGGTGCCGACGCCCACACCCTTCGTGGTGAAACCGGGGTCGAAGACTTTCTTGAGATCGTCGGGAGCGATACCTACGCCGTCATCGGTGAACGCGATAACTGCCTTACCGTCTTCCACTCCGGTTCGGATGGTGATCGTGCCTTCGTCCCCGATAGCCTGGCGGGCGTTGTTGAGCAGATTCAAGAACACTTGATTCAGTCGGCTCGGGTAGACGGACAACGTTGGGACGTCCCCGTAGTCTTTGACGAGCTCGATGTGGTGCTTGATCTCGTGATGGACGAGCATGAGCGTGTCCTCGAGTCCTTCGTGGAGGTTGACCTCCTTGAGCTCGGCTTCATCGAGGCGTGCGAAGCTACGGAGACGGCGCACGATCTCCCCTACGCGCGATGCACCCGACTTGATCACTTGATTCGACTCGTCGACCACACCCAGTAGCTTCTGGAGCTTTTTGTCGCCCTCGAACCCCTCTTTGTCGTTCGCGGCAAGGTGTTCTTTCAACTTCTCGATGGCGCGGACGAGAGTATCGTGCATGCTCGTCATCGCGCCCACGGGCGTATTGATCTCGTGTGCGATTCCGGCAACGAGACTTCCCAGTGAGGCCATCTTTTCCGATTGCACGAGCTGCCCCTGCGTCTCGCGAAGCTCACGATTTGTCTCCGCGAGCTCGTTCAGCGCTTTTTTGATGCGGGTGATGTCGCGACCCATGCCCACGAAGAGGTCGAGCTCTCCCTCCGCATCGTGGATTGGAAAAATGGAGATATCAATGGGGATTTTGACGCCGTCCTTGGTCACGCCTTCGGCTTCACCCCGGTAGCTGCCGGACGTGGCCACGGCTTTTTGGATCTCCTCGGCTTTGTCGGTGCCGAGGAACTCGAACATGGACCTGCTCGCGACCTCCTCATCGCTCCAGCCGGTTCGTTGTGCGTGCGCCGGGTTGCGCTCGATGATCCGCCCTTTCTTGTCGATGACGGTGATAACGTCGACGGAGTGGGTGAAGACTTCGTGGTAAATCCGGAGCTTCTCCTCCAGATGTTTCCGGCGGGTAATGTCGAGAAATCCACCAAGGACGACTTTCTCCCCGCCGATCTCGGTCTCGGCTAGCGAGAACACGGTCCAGATGGGTGTGCCGTCTGACTTGCGCACACGCACTTCGACGTCTTTGATGAAGTGATCTTTCTCGAGGCGCGCGATGACGTCCCGACGCTCGTCCGGATCGTAGTAGAACTCGGCGGCGTTACGGCCCTTGACGGATTCGGGCGGCAGCCCGATGAGCTCGGCGAGGTGGCTGTTCGCGTAGAGAACCTCCCCGTCGCTCAACCGCGTGATGATGTAGGGAACGGGCGCGGACTCAACGAGGCGGGTGAGCTGTTCTTCCGATTGACGTTGCCATCGTCTCAGCCTCGCGTACTCGAGCGCCTGGTGGACGGTGATCTCCATCTCGTCGATGGCGACAGGTTTAATGAGGAAGCGTTGGGCCCCCTCCATGATCGCCTGGACCGCGAGCGGAATAGAAGGGTGAGCGGTGAGCAGCACGAATGGCAGGTCGGGCGAGCGTTTCTGGACGGCGGCGAGGACGGCGAGGCCGTCCATCCCGGGCATGTTCAGATCGCTGACGACGAGATCGTGCTCATCGGGATTGAGAGCCTCGAGACCGTCTTCGCCAGAAGCGGCGGTATCGACTTCGAAGCCGCGCTCGCGCAGATTCGCGGCCAGGGTCTCTCTCTGTTCGGGGTCGTCCTCGATGTAGAGAAGTTTCGTGCCCGCCATGATGCGAGCGAACCCGGGTCAGAGTCCCCTATCGGCGATGAAGTGGATGAGGTCTTTCACCCGGCAGGAGAAACCCCACTCGTTGTCATACCAAGAAAGAACTTTCACCATGTTGCCGCCGACGACTTTCGTAAACGGCGCATCCACGATCGAGGAGTGCGGATTACCCTTGAAGTCCGCCGAGACGAGAGGCTCTTCCGAGTAGGCGAGGATTCCCTTGAGGCTACCTTCAGCGGCTTTCTTGAACGCAGCGTTCACTTCCTTGGCGCTGGTGTCTTTTTCGAGATCGGCGGTCAAGTCCGTCAACGATACGTTCGGCGTCGGCACGCGCACGGAGAGTCCATCGAGGCGTCCTTCTAGCTCGGGGAGTACGCGTCCTACGGCGATGGCTGCCCCGGTCGTAGTCGGGATCATCGACAGCGCCGCGGCGCGCGCTCGTCTCATGTCTTTATGCGGAAGGTCCAACAACCGCTGATCGTTGGTGTAGGAGTGGATCGTGGTCATGATCCCCTTGGCGAGGCCAAACTCTTCGTGCAGTACTTTGGCCAAGGGAGCGAGACAGTTGGTCGTGCACGATGCGTTCGAGATCAAGTGGTGATTCGATGGGTCGTACTTGTCTTGGTTGACTCCCATCACCACGGTAAAGTCTTCGCCTTTTGCCGGCGCGGAGATGATGACTTTCTTGGCGCCCGCGGCGAGATGCTTCGAGGCGTCTTCGCCCTTGGTGAACAGACCGGTGGACTCGACGACGATGTCGACACCGAGCTCTTTCCACGGAAGATTTGCCGGATCGCGCTCCGCTAGCACCTTGAAGCTTTCGTCTCCTGCGACGATTGTGTTGCCGTCAGCGCGGACGGCTTGGTCGAGATTTCCGAGGACGGAGTCGTACTTGAGAAGGTGGGCGAGCGTCTTGGCATCCGTGATGTCGTTCGCGGCGACGATGTCGATTTCCTTGTCGCCGAGCGCCGCGCGGAAAACGTTCCGCCCAATGCGCCCGAAGCCGTTGATCCCTACCTTGATAGCCATCCGTTACTCCTAAATAGTTGAAACTGCGGCAAACATGGCCGCGCGGGGTGAGCGAACGTGAGTATACGGTCGCGCCGGTCGAGGTGTCAAACTATGCTGTAACTCGTCTATTTTCAGCTAATTCGAGTTGACAGGTTTGTCGCCGGCTCGTATAGTCGCAGGGCGGCCCTGATGTATCTTCTTTATAGCCTCCTTTTTGGAGGGCTCCTGCTCTTGGGTCTGCCGTATCTACTGCTTCGGTGCGCTCGGGACGTTGGCTACGCTCGCAGCCTCGTCGAGCGCTTCCGCGCCCCGAGCCTGGCGGCCTCCGACCAGCCGACGATCTGGATCCACGCCGTCTCGGTGGGCGAGGTGATCGCGGTGACGACGCTGCTGCCGGAGCTCGAACGCGCTGTGCCCGATGCCCGCTTCGTCGTCTCGGTCATCACGGTAACGGGCCGCCGGGTGGCGGATGACAAGCTCGGGCATCTCGCCGCGATTTTCTACTGCCCGTTCGATTTGGCCTTTCTCGTCCGCAGGGTCGTGCGTAGGGTACGCCCACGGGCCCTCGTCGTCGTCGAGACCGAAATCTGGCCGCAGCTTTTGCGCGAGACTCGCCGCGCCGGCGCGTCGACGATGATCGCGGGAGGGCGCATCTCGGATCGGTCGTTTCCACGCTACCGCGCGATTCGCCCGTTCATGAGGCGCTTCCTCGCCGAGGTCGACAGCTTTTGTATGCAAAACGAGCTCTACGCGCAACGCATCGCATCGCTCGGAGCAGCCCAACAATGTATCCGGGTGACAGGCAGTTTGAAATTCGATGCCGTGGCGCCAGCTGTCTCCAGTGTCGAACGTGTCTTTCCCGAGAATCGGCGCGTCCTGGTTGCGGGGAGCACCCTCGACTCCGAAGAGGCGTCGCTCCTGCGGGTTTTTGAATCGCTGTCGCGGGAGGCGCCGGATCTTTTCCTCGTGCTCGCGCCGAGACACCCACCCCGTTTCGATGAGGTCGCCGAGCTGGTGCGAAGACGGGGGCATCGTATCGTGCGCCGCTCGGAGCCGGGCGGCGACGTCGAAGGCGCCGACATCATGATTCTCGACACGCTAGGGGAGTTGGCCTCACTCTACGAGCAGGCCGACTACGTTTTCGTCGGAGGCAGCCTCGCGGATTGGGGTGGCCACAACATCATCGAGCCGGCATCGAAGGGAAAGCCCGTCGTCTTCGGGCCCTACATGCGCAACTTCGCCGATATTGCGCGACTCTTCGTCGAGGCGGATGCTGCCGTTCAGGTGAACGACGCCGCCGAGTTGGAGTCGGTTCTACGCGAGTGGCTCGAAAACCCCGAGATAGGCCGTGAGCTGGCTAGAAACGCCGAGCGCGTGATCGAAGCTAATCGCGGCGCCTCCGAGCGAACGGCTGCCGCCCTGAAAGAGCTTGTCGGATGAAGGCGCTGCTACCCTTGTCGTGGCTCTACGGAGCGGCCGTCGGCGTGCGAAATCGCTACTACGATCGTGTCGATGCGAAAAAACTTCCGGTTCCCGTCGTTAGCGTCGGCAATCTTACCGTGGGGGGGAGCGGCAAGACGCCTCTCGTCGCGGCGATCGCGAGACAGCTTCTCGCCCGAGAGATCCCCGTCGCCGTCGTCTCGCGAGGCTTCGGCCGGCAAGGGGAGGCTCCCTTTGTCCTCGTGTCCGACGGTAGCGACGTGTTGGTCTCCGCTCGTGAGGGAGGGGACGAGCCGGTGGAGCTTGCTGCCCAAGTCCCGGGCCTCGTCGTCGCCGTTGGCGCGGACCGCTTCCGCACCGGGCAGACACTTCTCGAGAAACTCGGACCGCACGTGATTGTGCTCGATGACGGCTTCCAACACCGGCGTCTGGCACGCGACGTCGACCTGGTGTGCTTCGATTGCAGTGAGCCCGCATCGAGTCTTCACTTACTTCCGGCCGGCAGGTTGCGCGAGCCTCTCGATAATCTCGAGCGCGCCCATGCGGTCGTTTGGACTCGCTGGAGCGAAACTTGCAACCCGCCCGATATCGGCGGTGTCCCCGCCATCCGTGCCGTCAGTCGTCTCGAGGGCTACACGCGTCTCGACGTCGTGGAGCAACGACTGGAAGCGGACGCGTTTCACGGTGTACCGCTCGGCGTGGCTGTCGGCATCGCCCGGCCGGAAAGAGTTCGCGAAGGTCTCGACGCGGAGATCGTGCATTTCGAAGTGCGCCGGGATCACCATCCTTGGCGTGAGGCGGAGCTTCGAGAGATTGCCGACGCCGCCAAAGCGAAAGGGGCGCGGGCCCTGCTGACGACGGGAAAGGATTCGGTCAAGATGTCGTTTCCGGCGTCGTTACCGCTTCCGATCTATCGCATCGATGTCGCGACCGAAATCTTGGATCTCGAGACTCTCAAAAACCTACTGGCTTTTCCGCCGCTTTGACTCAGAGTATCATTGCCTGTTTTAGGTTATGAAACACGCTATTGAATATGCCCTGGTGGTCGCGATCTCCGGCCTGGTGCGCGTTTTGCCGCGCCGAATGCGCCTTGCGTGCGGGCGCTCGCTCGGGAGCCTGGCCTTCGCCGTCGATCGGCGCCACCAGCGCATCACCCTCGACAACGTGAGCCGAGCGTTCCGGGACCAAAAGACCGAGGCGGAAAAGCGGGCCATCGCTGAGGGCGCATTCCGCCATTTTGGGGCGATGGTGTTCGAGCTCGTGACTCTGGGCTCGCCGACGCCAGAAGATATAGAGGCTCTCGTGGAGCTCGAGGGCGCAGAGCGATACGCCCGCGCGCACGCAAGCGGCCAGGGCGTTATTTTGACGACCGGCCATTTTGGCAACTGGGAGCTCCACGGCGTTGCCCATGGGTTTCGCTTCGGACCGGTGCACGTGCTCGCGCGCGCGCAAGACAACCCGTACCTCAATCGCTGGCTCGAAAAGATCCGCGGAAGCTCCGGAAACCAAATCGTGTACAAGAAGAATGCCTTGGGTCAACTGCGGCGCCTCTTGAAGGGCGGCGAGACCGTGGCTTTGGTGATCGATCAGAACGTGCACCTCGAAGACGCTGTTTTCGTGGATTTTTTCGGTCGCAAAGCCGCGACGACTCCGGTTCCGGCTTGGTTCGCGCTGAGGATGGGCGCGGCGCTGGTTCCCGCATTTTGCGTCCCGCTTCCCGACGGACGCTACCGGGCCGAGTACGCGGAGCCGATTGATGTCGACCGCTATCGCGAGATGGAGCGTAGCGACGCAATCCTCGCGATCACCCAAGAGCTCGCGCGCGTCCAGGAGAACTATATCCGCGAGCACCCGGAGTGCTGGTTGTGGATGCACCGTCGATGGAAAACGCGGCCGCCCGAAGAGAACGAGCGGAGCGACTCGCGTGTGGTCGAGACTGCTCCGGGCTCGTGTGACACCCCCGTCGAAGACACTGCGCCGGTTCCAGAGCTTCGATGACGGTAAACTCCATTTTAGTCTACGCACCCAGCTGGATTGGTGATTCGGTGATGTCGCTCGGCGCCGTGCGCGCGCTGCGTGAGAACTACCCAAGCGCTCGCCTGGCGATTCTCACGCGTCCGTGGGTGCAAGAGCTCTACAGTGGGTGCGATATCGTCGACGACACGATTCTCTACGATCCCAGAGGGGCCGATCTCGGTATCGAGGGATTTTTTCGCGCAGCCGGGCGCGTACGCCGAGAGGGCTTCGATGTTGGGGTCGTGTTCCCGAACGCGTTCCGCGCGGCCGCGCTCGTGAGAGTGGCCGGAGTGCGCGAGCGCTGGGGCTATGCGACGGAAAGCCGCGGGTTCTTGCTCACAAAAAGGGTCCCGCAGGCGCCGCGGCCGTTCGGGCGCCACCAGAGTCATTTCTACCTCGACCTTTTGAGCGGCTTAGGCCTCGCCGTCGCCGAGCCCGACACGTCGCTGACCCTCACCCCGGCGATGCGGGAGGCGGCGCGAGGTCTTCTCGAGCGTCACGGCTGGAAGGGCGGGGCGCTCGTGGGGGTTCACCCCGGCGCCACCAACAGCCGAGCCAAAGTTTGGAAGGCGTCGCGCTTCGCGGAAGTCGCGGTCAGGCTCGCCGAGGAGCACGATGCCCAAGTCGTCGTGTTGGGGGGCGTGACCGAGGGTGAGCTCGCCGCCGAGGTCCAACGAGGGCTTCCACCCAATATCGCCCTGACGCTGCAGGGCCGGACCTCGCTAGCGGATCTGATGGGCGTTCTTGCCGAGCTCTCCGTGTTCCTTACCAACGACTCTGGGCCGATGCATCTCTCCGCCGCGCTCGGAGTCCGAACCCTTGCCGTGTTCGGACCGACCGATGCGCGTGAGACGGGACCGGTGGGCGCTCGGGCGCTCGTCGTGCGCGAACCGGTCGATTGTAGTCCATGTGTCTATCGGGACTGTCCGATCGATCACCGGTGTATGGAACGCGTGAGCGCCCAACGCGTCTATGAAGAGGCCTCGACGTTGGTGGCCTCATGAGCGGCGCTTTCTCCAAGCGCGCGATTTTTCTCGACCGGGATGGCACGCTCAACGAGTCCGTCGGCTATGTCAACCACGCGAGCCGATTCCGTCTATTCCCCTTTAGCGTGGACGCGGTCCGTCTGATCCAAGAAGAGGGCCACCTTGCGGTGCTGGTGACGAACCAATCGGGGATCGGCCGCGGTTTCTACCCCGAAGAGCTGGTGCAATCGATCCACGGAGACTTTCAATCTCGATTGGAGACGGCCGGAGCCAAGCTAGACGGAATCTACTACTGCCCTCACAAAACGAGCGATGGGTGCGCGTGTCGTAAACCCAAACCGGGAATGCTCCTTCAGGCGCGTGACGATCTCGATATCGATCTCGAGGCGTCCTGGATCCTTGGGGATACCATCACCGACCTCGAGGCAGGCTGGGCCGCTGGCACGCGCGGGGCGCTCGTGAAGACGGGTTTCGGTGCGGGAACTTTGGAGAACGAAAGTGGACAGTGGTCGCGTCAACCCGACCTCGTCGGCGACGATCTCTACCGGGCCCTGTGCGATATTTTTTGGGGAAGTGCGAGTTGAGAGACCGTCTCTTGGAGCTCATCGACGCGTTCTCCAAGGTACGCGTGCTGTGCGTCGTCGACCTCGTTGCCGACGAATACGTCTACGGTCAGATCTCGCGCGTCAGCCGCGAAGCGCCGGTGCTGATTCTCGACTATGACGACACCCGCATCGTGCCGGGCGGCGGAGGCAATGCCGTCAACAACATTGCCGCACTCGGTGCCAGACCGGTGGCGGTCGGGATGGTGGGGAAAGATGCGCCTGGGCGCGAGCTCGTCGCGGCGCTGAAAAAAGCGAAGGTTGATATCTCGGCAGTGCGACGGGATCCGGACTATCGCACACCGTCGAAAACGCGGATTCTTGCTGGCGGTGTCCACTCGGCGAAGCAGCAAGTCGTACGCATCGATCGCAAGACCCGCGTGACGATGAACCGAGACATCGACAGGCATCTCGATACCGCGGTGAAGGATTTTCTTCCGAAAGCCGATATCGTCATGGTGTCCGACTACGATTACGGTCTCATCACCCCCGATTTCGGCAATGCGCTTGCGCGCCGCGCTGCGTCGCTGCGAAAACACGCCGTTGTCGATTCGCGCTATTCGCTCCTTTCGTACTCCGGCTTCACCTCGGCGACGCCAAACGAGCCGGAGGTCGAAGCTGCGCTCGCCGTCGTGATCGGTCACGACGAACGCACGCTCGACAAAGCCGGGCGCAAGCTGATGGCGAAGATGCGTGCGCGAGCTGTTCTGATGACGCGAGGAAAAGACGGCATGGCCCTGTTCGAGCCGCGCCGGAAAACCCGCCATATTCCGATCTACGGAAGTGACGCTATCGCCGACGTGACCGGCGCGGGCGATACTGTGATTAGCGCTTACACGCTCGCGCTCGGGGCTGGGGCGTCGTTTTACGAAGCCGCCGTGCTCGCGAACTATGCGGGCGGTATCGTGGTGATGAAGCGTGGTACCGCTACGGTGTCGCGTGAAGAGCTCGTCGACGCCGTACGCACGGCACCCGAGTGACCATGGGCGCCGTCGTCGAGATGGACGAGGCAGCGCGCCGCGTCGCTGATGCCAAGGGCGCGGGTCAGCGCGTCGTTCTCGCGAACGGTCATTTCGATCTGCTCCACGTCGGGCACATCCGCTATCTCGAGGGCGCGAGTGCGCTGGGTGACGTGCTCGTTGTTGGGGTGAACAGCGACGACGTGACCCGGAAGCTCAAGGGAGCCGGGAGGCCGATCCTGCCGTCTGCCGATCGCGCAGAGCTCGTGGCCGCGCTCGAATGCGTCGATCTCGTCGTCGTTTTCGACGAGGACAACGTAGCGACGCTCCTGGAGCGATTGCGCCCCTCCGTGCATTGTAAAGGGACGGACTACACTGAAGACACCGTTCCCGAGCGCGACATCATGCGCAAGCTGGGGGGCGAGACCCGCATCGTCGGCGACCCAAAAGAGCACTCCACCCGTGATCTCATCGCCACCGTCCGA
>CAMYKY010000050.1 GCA_947259165.1 uncultured Acidobacteriota bacterium
TGGTTCGCTCACCTCGCCGACCTCCCCGATTGGAGTAGATGACAGCATATTCGACCCGCTGCCCGAGCCAGGTTGGGTCGACGACTTCCTCGAACGTGTTCGTTTCGCCAGGAATCGTCGATTCGACCGTCCCCGCCTCGCGCGATTCGGGCGCGAAGGGCGGGATCACGAGCACGGGAATAGGAGGAGCTTTCGGACCGTCCTCGGCCACATCCCCCGAGGGCTCGTCCGTTTCGCCGAGCGCATCTTCAGCCGTCGCCGTTCCCGTTCCCGTTCCCGTTCCCGTTCCCGTTCCCGTTCCCGTTCCCGTTCCCGTTTCTGTTCCCGTTCCCGTTCCCGTGTCTGTTCCCGTTTCTGGTCCCGCTTCTGTTCCCGTTCCCGCTTCTGCTTCTGTTGCCGTGCCTGTGTCTGTTCCCACCTCTTCCGTGTCCTCTTCCTCTTCCTCTTCTTCGGGCTCAATCGTCTTTGTCTGCTCTTCGACGAGTGCCGCGATGTCGATGACCCGACGACGCACTTCGACTTCCGCAAGCTCGAGCTTTTCGATCGTTCCATCCGTATTTCGAGACGGTGCTTGCCACTGGAGTTGGATTCGATTTCCAATTTGGCGAAGGGTGAGGCCTTGAGCCGCAGCGGGAAATGGCCTCCGCGGAGGGAGCGGATCACCGCGCTTGCCGCACGCCGACACCGCGGCGAAGACGGCGAGAGCGCTACAGAATGTAGCGAGAGAGGTCGTCGTCCTTTGCAATCTCGTCCAGCATCTTTTTGACGTATTCGCCATCGATCGACCACGTCTTCTGTGCTAGCTCCGGTGCTTCGAAGAGGAGGTCATCCAGAACTTTCTCCATGATCGTATGAAGTCGGCGCGCCCCGATGTTTTCGGTTCGCTCGTTCACCGTCATCGAGTACGTCGCGATACTCTCCACCGCATCGTCGGTGAAATCGAGCTCGAGTCCCTCGGTCGCGAGCAACGCGCGATACTGTTTGAGCAGCGCGTTTCTGGGTTCGCGGAGAATTCGAACGAAGTCTTCGTGGGTGAGGGACGACAACTCGACGCGAATGGGGAACCGGCCCTGGAGCTCTGGGATGAGATCGGAGGGTTTCGAGACGTGGAACGCGCCCGCGGCAACGAAGAGGATGTGATCCGTCCTGACCATGCCGTACTTCGTGGAGACGGAAGTCCCTTCCACGATCGGCAGCAGATCTCGCTGCACACCCTCTCGCGACACGTCTGGGCCGTGACCGCCCTCACGGCCCGCGACTTTGTCCATCTCGTCAATAAAGATGATGCCCGATTGCTCGGCGCGCTCGACGGCGAGCCGCGCGACTTGCTCTGGATCCACGAGTTTTTGCTCTTCTTCCTGCAGCAAATACTCGAGAGCCTCCGGCACTTTCATCTCGCGCTTGCGCGTGCGGCCCCCAAAGATTCCAGGAAGCATGTCTTTGAGATTGATGTCCATCTCCTCGACACCGGCTCCGGAGACGACCTCGAACGACGGGAACATACGCTCGCGGACATCGACTTCGACGTTGCGGTGGTCGAGTTTTCCCTCGCGCAGTTGGTCCCGAAGCTTTTCTCGTGTTGCCTTGTTCTCTTTTGGCGGCCGCGGGCCTTCGAAATCTTCAGCGTCCGACGACTCCACGTCCACGATCGGCACCGTCGCTACCGGCCGAATCGGTGGAAGCAGCAGATCCAGGAGCCTCTCCTCAGCGTTCTCCTCCGCCTTGTCCTGAATCTCGTACAGTTTTTCCTCGCGAACCATGTCGACACCGATCTCGACGAGATCGCGCACCATGGACTCGACGTCTCGGCCGACGTATCCGACCTCGGTGAATTTCGACGCCTCCACCTTAATGAAGGGGGAGTTCGAAAGCCGCGCCAATCGCCGGGCGATCTCGGTTTTACCGACTCCCGTGGGGCCAATCATAATAATGTTCTTGGGCGCGACTTCATCGGCCATTTCAGGTGGCAGCTTGAGTCGCCGCATCCGGTTTCTCAGGGCCACCGCTACCGCGCGCTTGGCCTCTTTCTGTCCCACGACGTACTTGTCGAGCTCGCGAACCGTTTGCTTCGGCGTCAAATCGTCGAGGTTGAGCTCTCCGTCCGACGATTCGGGAAGGTAGAAAACCATGGTCTTGCCGTAGGCCCTGGCCGGTGCCGGCTCTAGAGCTCCTCCAAAAGAATGTTGTCGTTGGTGTAGATGCAGATGCCTGCAGCGATCTTCATGGCCTCGCTAGCCACCTCGGCAGCGCTCAACGACGTGTGCGCAATCAACGATCGGGCAGCCGCCAACGCATACGGACCTCCCGAACCCACCGCGAGAACGCCGTCATCCGGTTCGATCAAGTCGCCGTTACCCGACAACAAAAGGATGTGCTCGTTGTTCGCGACCACCAGCAATGCGTCGAGGCGACGAAGCGCCCGGTCGGTACGCCAATCCTTGGCGAGCTCGACGGCCGCCCGCTCCAAGTTACCGTGAAATTCCTGCAGTTTGGATTCAAACCTGGTGAACAGCGCTTGCGCGTCTGCCGTCGTGCCGGCAAAACCGGCGACCACGTTACCCTCTGACAGACGCCGGAGCTTCTTGGCGCCGTTTTTCATCACGGTGTCGCCCAGCGTGACTTGACCATCGGCCGCCACCGCGGTGTGACCATCCCGCGAAACTGCCAGCACGGTCGTGGAGCGGGTTCGCACCCGCGCAATCGAGGAACTCATCGCGGCCGTTAGTATACCTTGATCCAATGGACGGCTCCCGGAACCCGCTTTTCAACCACACCCGCAAGCATTATCATGTCCGAAGCCTGCCCGGTCCCCTACCCCGGACATCCGAACCGACGCCAAGGAGCGCTCTCAAGAGCCAGTATGGACCCGAAGCGGCTATCCAATCGAGACCTCATCCAACACCTGACCCAGGCGCCGGCCAACGATCCGAGGTGGCGGGAGTTCGTGTCCCGGTTTCGGCCTCGATTGCGACTTTCGGTTTACCGGTGTTATCAAACTGAAACCGAGCGCAATCCAACGCTCGACGCCGGCGCTCCCTCGGAAGTCGTCGACGACCTGACCCAGGAGGTCTTTGTGCGACTTCTCGACGGTGAACGGCGAGCTCTGTCCCGGTTTCAGGGAAGGACGGAGCATTCAGCCTACACCTACCTGAGCGCCATCGCCGTGAACCTGGTCCGGGACCACTTCCGGACGCTTCGGGCCAACAAGACGCCCAAAGCCCCGACATCGTTATCGAACGCGGTTGGGCCCGACGCGGAGGATGAGGGACCGATGTTGGCCCAAACGCTCGTCAGCGAAGGGGCGGGTCCCGAGCGGTTCGTCGCCTCCTCGGAGCTTCGGGACGAAATCCGTAGCGTCGTCAACGAGTTGTCACCCCGGGGCGCCACCAGCGCTCGGGACCGACTCGTTTTTCAGCTGTTTTTCATCGAGGGCCTGACGGTAGACGAAATCGCAGCCAATCGTTCGATTCGACTCTCCGCGAGCGGGGTCGAAAAATGCATCCGGCGCATCCGAAAAGCACTAAAAGAGCGACTTTCTTCGAATCGAGGGAGGTAAAGGCGGTAAAAACTCGTCTTTATAGGGGTAGAGGAGTAAATTCCATGTCAGCGCCTGCACAGCCACACGACGCGCCCGAAAACGACGGCCCAAAGACCCAATCCGACCATGCGGCACCCTCCCCATCGTCAGCATCGGGTAACCATCTCACCCACGATGATCTCTACGGACTCGTGGAGGAGAAACTCCCTCGGCGTAGCCTCCGCGCCGCACAAGCGCACTTGGACGAGTGCACCGAGTGCGTTGAGACCCTGGCCATGGTGCTGCGTTCCGAGCGGCCGGCATCGCGCGAGGAGCAACGGGTCTTGGCCGAAACGCCCGAGCCGAGCACCGACGAGCTGCTCGATGGTCTCCGCCCGCACATCGGCACTGCCGCGCCTCGCCAAGAGTGGAAGCCGATTGTCGCCGCGTTCGTGGTCGTGGCCCTGTTGTTCGGTGTCGGGTTCTTCGTCCGCAGCGAGTACTGGCTCCCCGCGGCCAGCCGTCGTGCCGCCACGGATACGCTCACTGCCTTGGTAGCGCTGCGACAATTCACGGGGCGCCTCCCGCTGCGCTACATCACCGAGTTCGAGCGCGCGGGAGTGGTTCGTAGCGACTTCGACACCACGGACGCCGAGGAAGAAACTCTCATCTTCAATCTCCGCGCAGCCGTGGAGCGCGCTCCCGCGCCGGAGGCGATTCTCGTGCTGGGCCTGCTGCTACTCGACGCCGGCGAGCTCGAGGAAGCAGAACAGCTCTTGACCCGGGCCTTGGAGGAGCTTCCCGGTTCGGTCAGCGCGATCAATGGACTCGCCGTCGTCTACTACGAGCGGGCGCAGCGGGAAGTCGAAGATTCGTACGCGCTCCAGCAAAAAGGTTTGGGCTTTCTTCGGCAAGCCGAGAGGCTCGCACCGGAGGATCTCCGTGTTCTCTACAACTACGGGAAATTCTACGAGGCTCTCGAAATGCACGCCGCGGCTTCTAAATCGTGGACGCGATATCTCAGCCACGATCAGACGTCGCAATGGGCGGAAGAAGCCGCTCGTCAGCTCGCCCCGTCAGATCCGCGACTCACACGCTGAGCCCGATGACGAGATCATTCACATTCGTGCCGGTAGGCCCCGTCTTCAGAAGCAAATCCAAAGGTTCGAAAAAATGATAGGAGTCATTATTCGCAAGCAATGATCCGGGGTCCAAGCCACACCGGCCGGCACCCTCCCACGAGAAACCGTCGGCGAACGCCCCGGTCGCATCAGTCGGGCCGTCGGTTCCGTCCGTCCCCGCAGCCAGTACCACGAGCTCGCTCGCGCCAGCAATCTCGCGAGCGACAACCAGCGCAAATTCCTGGTTCCGACCGCCGGTTCCAGCACCTGTGAGCTCGAGTGTCAGCTCACCTCCGGCAAGAAGCGCTGTCGGGCCACTCGCCGCGCGGCGCTCCTTTAGTGCTTTCGCGAAACGTATCGCGTAGGTATGCACGTCACCTACCATGTCCTGCGCGAACACTTCGGTCTCGAACCCGAGCGCACGAGCTTTGTCGACGGCAGCCGCGAGCGAATGACGGTTGCTAGCCAAGAGTCGATGCTCCACGAGATCGAGCACGCGGTCACCGGGCTTCGGCGTCTCCGCAATCGCTCCGGATACGCCGCGCCGCAGATGGTCGACGACCCGCTCCGGCGCTTGGTCGACAACATCGTAGCGAGTCAGAACGTCGACCGCGTCTTGAAATGTCGTTGGATCCAACGCCGTCGGCCCCGAACCGATCGACGATAGATCATCACCGATAACGTCCGACACCAGAATCGTCAAAACGCGCGCCGGGACCATGGCCTGGAGAAGCCGCCCGCCCTTTACCGCAGAGAGGTGTTTCCGAACCGCGTTGAGCTCTTGAATCGTTGCCCCACATCGGAGGAGCAGATCGGTCACACCAATCTTGTCGTCTAACGTGAGCCCTGCAGCCGGAGCGACGAGCAGCGCTGAAGCACCACCCGTGAGGAGGAACACGATACGGTCCTGCGCGCGCGTACCGTCTAGCTCGGCAAGAAGCCGCCCGGTCGCCGCGAGGCCGGCCGCGTCCGGGAGCGGATGGCCGCCTTGTTCGACCACGAGGGTCTCGAGCGGTAGCCCGTGCCCATGTTTGACGATGACTCGACCCGAGTACTCCCGACCCACGAGACTGTTTTCAATGGGTTTGGCCAGATGCGCCGCGGCCTTTCCCGCGCCGAGAATCAGAAGCCGGCCGCCAGCCTCCGGCTCCGGTAACTCGAGTGTCCCAACGAGGCGTGCCGGGTCGGCTGCTGCTAGCCCAGCATCAAAAATCGCGCGCGCTTTCTCGCGAAGCTCTCGTCTCACCTGCTAAGATTTCCCATATGGAGCTGAAACAACTCAACTCGAGCTCATGTAAGACCTACTTTTCGGCTGCCCGAAAATGAAGGAGCCGCACTCATCGATCCGGCCATCGCCTCGATGGATGAGTATCTGAAATTTCTCGAAAACAACGCGTGGACGCTTCTCTACGTCATCGACACCCACACCCATGCCGACCCTATCTCGGACGGCCTCGTTTTGCGAGACCGCACTGGCGCCCACACGCCATGCACAAGAAAGGCGGTTCGAAACACCCGAACGCGCGACTCACCGACGGCGCGACCCCCTCAGTGGGCGAGCTGAGCGTCGAGTCGATCGACGCGCTGGGACACACGAAAGACAGCGTGGCGCTGAAACTGCCGGGTGCGACCCTGTCAGAGGTGGAGCGAGCTAGAACCCAATCTGCGAACCCGCGGAAACCAACCACGGGCTTCGCCCCTCGATCGGCTGAAGCGCGTACGCGAAATCGAAACGGACCCCTGGTCTCGACGCCGAGACTCTGTTGCTTCCGAGCAGAAGACTCACGCCTACGTTCGAGCGCATGTCGCGCAGAGCCATGGGTTGACCCTCGGGCCACGCGAAGCCCGAGTCGACGAACGCGGCGACGCCGACGGAGACGAGTCTTCCAATGTTGTCGGCAGCGAACCACCTCCCCTCCGCGCTCACGAGAAGTGAACGGTCACCGTTGAACTGCCGCACGGGATAGCCGCGCAAACCGCTCTCGGCGCCGAGACGGATTTGAATTTCAGGATCCAGATTGCTGCCGTAGCTGAGAAATGCTTTCGCCAGGATCAGCTTTTTCAGCGTGAGCTTCTGGACGACGTTGAACTGAAACAGCGCGAAGTTGTTCTCGAGGCGGTCGTTTCGTTGCCGAGCCTGCCAGGAGATGTCCGAGAGCAAGAAGCCGTTTCGGTTCAGCCGCAAACCGCGTCGCGCGCCAACGAAGTAAAAGTAGGAAATGGGATCCTCGCCACCGAGTGCGGGCGTCGAGACTCCGACAAAGGCCGACGCCTGGTTTCCCAGATTGATGTCCTCCGGCCTCTCGAAACGGTTGATGTAGCTCAGCTTCAGAAAGTCGTTGCCCAGTGTGCTCACACCCACGCGGACAATGCCGAACTGGCGCTCGTCGACTCCGTCGCTAATATCGTCATCCGAGTTGATGTAGCCAAGATGCAGCCGGATGGCGCTCGTCGGCGTCGTTCGGATCGCACGCGCCATTTCCGCCTCCCCCCGTCGGCGCAGATGCCGAAGCTCGTCGACTCGTTCGCCCTTTTCGTAAAGTGGATCCAGGCGGTCGAAATCTTCGAAGACGAAACGAAAGCTCCACGGCGTGTTGACGGCAAAAAACGGCCTGATCGCCGAAAGCTGCACCCGGTGGCCATCGGATGCGTTCGAGAGCAACACGCCGGTGCCGAACCGCGAGCCGAGAAACCGAGGGTCCGCGTACGACACAAACGTCTCGTCGCGGTCGAGCCCAGAGTCGTGCAACACGCGGAGCTGCTTGCCGTAGCCCAGCAGGTTTCTCTCGTGTGCCCCGGCTGCCCAGGTCCAAACGTTGCCGACTTTTGCAAGACGAAGCTCGGGATTCGTCGACCACGCGTCCGACGCCGTAACCCGCACGTGCACCCGATGATCGTCGAGTGGTATCGTCTCGACACTCGTGCGTCGAAAAAACGGCAAAGCGCGAAGGTTTCGCTCCGTCTGCGCGAGCACCTCATGGTCCACGCGGTCGCCTTCGGCGAACAGGAGCTCCCGGCGCACGACCTGCTCGCGGGTCTTCACGTGCAAGTCATCGGCCAGCCGATACGCCCAGAAGACTGGCGTCATCCCGCGATCTTCGAAAACGTCTTCGACAATGATCTCGATCCGGTCGATGACCGGTGGCATCGTCTCGTCTTGGGCGTAGCTCCTCGTAACGGCAACGACCAAGAGGAGCGCGAGTGCGGAAGAGCCCTTCATGAGTTCTATCTCTCTAATCTACGGGCCCGAGACACACGTGGCAAGTCTGCTATACTCTTCGACCACATTAACCGCGGAGAACGGGGAGATCACGCACGATGAACGATTCGAAGGAGTGGTACGTCGCCAAGGGCAGTGAGAGCATCGGCCCCTTCAGCCTGGGAGAACTTGAACGCGGGTTTGCCTCCGGTGAGTACGATCGCGACTCGCTCGTTTTCAAACAAGGCATGAGCGGGTGGACGGCCGCCGCGCAAGTCGCCGAGCTGTCCTCTCTCGTCTCTGGCACGACGGCCGGTGCGCCGCCGCTGCCACCTCCCGCATCCGGACGACATGCGCACGAAGTCGACTACGAGATCATCGGCGAAGAAATGCAGTTCGTCGAAGTCGAGCTCGACCCCGGGGAAGGGGCCGTCGCAGAAGCGGGAGCCATGATGTACATGACGTCTGGCATCCAGATGAATACGATCTTCGGCGACGGTAGCGGGCAAGGCGGAGGCGGTCTCATGGATCAGCTCCTCGGAGCCGGCAAGCGCGTCCTCACCGGAGAAAGCCTCTTCATCACCGAGTTCGTCAACGGGGGCGGCGGCAAGCAAAACGTCGCGTTCGCCTCCCCCTATCCAGGGAAGATCATCGCCGTCGATCTCAGCAAGAGAGGCGGCAAGCTCATCGCGCAAAAAGACGCTTTTCTGTGCGCCGCCAAAGGGGTCGCCATCAGCATCGCGTTCCAAAAGAAGATCGGGGTTGCGCTGTTCGGCGGAGAGGGTTTCATCATGCAAAGCCTGGAGGGCGACGGGCTCGCCTTTCTCCACGCCGGCGGCACGATCGTCGAGCGCGAGCTCTCTGCAGGGGAGACCCTCCGAGTCGACACCGGGTGCCTCGTCGCTCTCGACCCCACGGTCACCTACGACATCCAGTTCGTCGGCGGCGTCAAATCAGCCATCTTCGGCGGAGAGGGGTTCTTCTTCGCGACGCTCACTGGCCCGGGCACGGTGTGGCTGCAATCGCTTCCCTTCAGCCGGCTCGCCGGTAGAATCTGGCAAGCCGCACCCCAAACTGGCGGTGGTGGCAAGGGCGAAGGCTCGGTCCTCGATCACCTGGGTGGTATCGGGCAGATGTTCCAGCGCTGAGCGCCGTGTTTCACCACGGAGCCACGTGGCCTCCCTACGACAACCGCGTCGGGAGCTCGGGCGCTGGCATCCACTCTGCCTCGGCCTGCTCCTTCTGCGTCTCGCAGAAGGACGCATAGGCTTTCGAGCCTGGCCAAGCGCTCAGGCCATGGGCATAGACGCTGATCAAGACCGTGACGACGACGACCAGCAGCATCTCGTCTCTTCCCGGCACGCCTTCTTCGACAACCAGGAACGCGAACAAGATCGAAGCAAGACCGCGCGGGCCGAACCAGCCCAAGAAAACATGCGAGAGAGGCTTGAGGCCCGCGCCGAGCAGGCTCAAGCTCACCGGTACCATACGGATCAGTGTCAGGCTCAACACAGCGTAGAGGAGCATGGTGCCGGTCATGTCCCCAAGAAGCGGCCATGCCAGATGGGCGCCGAAACACAAGAACGTCAGAAGACTCAGAAGCTGTCCTTCGGTCTCCGCGAAGTCCTCGAGCACGGGACCGATCCGCTCAGCGGTGTTGCCGAGCGTTAGCCCGGCAACGAACGCGGCGATGAATCCGTTGCCGCCCACGAGCTCCGCGAGAAGAAAGGCGAGAAACGCCAATGCGAGCGCGGAGAGTTGCTGGTAACTATGGTCCATCCAGTCGCGATCGACGCACCATGTCACGAAGCGGCCGCCAGCAAATCCGACGGCTGCGCCGACCAGAGGTCCAAGGGTTACTTGTTTCGCGGCAAACACGAGCCAAGCCGATACCGGCTCGTGGGCCATCGTTGCAAGAGCGGCGAGCACGAGAACGATCGGCAGTGCGAGACCATCGTTGAGGCCGCTTTCGACATTGAGCGCCTGCCGGATCCGGGACGGGACGGCTTTAGCGCTAACGACCGCCTGACCGAGCGCGGCGTCCGTAGGAACCAAAACCGCGCCCAAAACGCATGCGGACCAAAAGGGAAGCTCGGGGAACATGGCGATGGCGACGACCGCTCCGAGGACGATACTCAGCGGCATGCCCACCGCCAGAAGCCGGAGAGGAAGATGGTAGCCTTGCTGGAGCTCCCGAAACCGAATTCTCGACGCGTCTGTGAACAGAACGACGATGAGCGTCAGCTCGGAGAGCAGTCGTGTCAGCTCGAATCCGTCGTACTCTCCGAAAGAGCCGAGCAGTCCCGCTCCGACAGCAAAGCCCACGCTGACAAAAACCATCGGCGGCGTGAGCGCGGTGCGTTTGAGCCGCTCTGAGATCGCGCCGAAGGCGAGCACGAGAGCGGAGATAAGGAGAAGTGCTTTCATCGACGGGTCTCACCCCAAGAGCCTGTTCGCGTGACTCTAATACAATAGGCTCCTTCGCGACAGCTGGGTCCCCCGGCGCGATGGCTCGGCGCGAAAACGGTCGCGAAGCAGGGGCATTTCTTTTTCCAAGATTGAACGCTCCTATTCTTTTCCCCTTCTTATAAAATGGTTATTCCATGCAAGCTTGGATTATCGCCGCAACGTTGCTCGGCGCGACAACAGTCGCGGCGCAACCGAATCTCGTGGGTATCTACACCTACAGCCGGGACAGCGAGCCTGGGTTCAAAGACGAGCGACTCGACACGTTCCGCCGAGAGCTCGGCAAATACGCGTCGCCGCTGATGGAGCTCGCCTATAGCCGCGCGTCGGCCCAGATCACGGTGCAGCTCCTGGGACAGGGCAACCTAGCGGTTGAGCTCGACGATACCGGCGAAGCGGTTCGACACCTTTGGACACCCGATGACAAAGCGCCACGCATGTGGGCGATCGTCCGAGTCACCTCACCCGGGCCTTTCAGCAAGGAATTCTCGGTGACGGGCTCGGGAGGGCGGGACCTGAGCAAGCTCGCGAAGGACATTGGGGACTGGCTCCAGCAGAATTCCACCGTGATTCGGGAGCCCTGACGGGCGAGGGTCTATTCCCATGCCCGTGAGTCCTAACTCCTACAAACCTCGACGCGCACCAGATACCGTGCGACGTTAACTGCGCCAATTTGTTGCAAATAAAACATTTGTACCTCAACAGCGACCCACGCTAGCAAGCCCGTAGCTGGTACATTTCCTGCATCTTCTTAAGGTAAGACTTGCGCTGGAGGTTGCTGAGCCCAGTGGCTCGGACGCCTTCGGTGTGCACCGGCTCCCCCAGCTCCGGTGTAGGGCGTAGTTTCTCGACTGTGTGAGCTCGTGAATACACAAGTTCTCAAGACACTTCAACAGCTCGCTCGTGAACGTCGGACAGGCATACTGACGTGCCAAGGAGCGGACGTGACCCGACACGTCGTCTTTAAAGAAGGCGCCGTCACTTCGGCCCGTTCGTCCAACGACGACGAGCGACTCGGTGAGGTGATGGTGCGTCAGGGCTCGATCACGGAGCAGCACCTGAAAGACGCCACTCTCTTCGCCAGGAAGGGCAAGCGCCTCGGCGACGTCCTCGTCGACCTCAACATCATTCAAGAGGGAGAGATCGAAGACTACGTCCGGATGCAGATTCTCGAGGTGACATCGAACGTCCTGATTTACCCCCCCAAGAAGCTCGCATTCTCGAAGACCAAAGACACCATTCAAGTCGTCACCCATCCGGTCCCCGTCCTCGACATCATCATGGAGGCGGCTCGCCGAACCCCGACGATCGACAACCACATGAAGAATCTCATGGCCGACGACCGTCACCTCTCGCTAACAAAGGACTCTATGGTTCTGATGGAGCGAGTGACGATGAAACCTCATGAGGCCTTCATCCTGTCTCGCATCAGCGGAACCGAGCCCACCCGTTCGGTGTTTGCGCTGAGTCCGCTCTCCGAAGAGCAGACCGCCCGCGCCGTCCTCGGTCATCTCTCGGTGGGAATCCTCGAGCTCCGCGAGAACGCCAGCGCCCACGGCCTCGCACTCAAAGCCTGAACAGTCTCCCCTCGAGCAGCACCCGAACCCACGCTCGACGCGCGTTAGCGCATTGGAATCGAAGACGCCACGACGGCGGCGCTTCCGTCTCTCCTCGGATCCGCGGCGGCAACCCATTCGCCATTTTCGTAGGCGATCGCGTGAACACCTCCGAAATAAGGATTCCCATGTTCGTTGGCAAGGTCCATGGCGGGTTCGCGAAGATTGAATCCGCTAGCTAAGAGCGCCTCGATGGCACCCGGGTAGCGCGATGGTTGTTCGACGTAGAGCTCGCCGGTGCCCCGCACGTGCCAACGCGGATGAGCGACACACGCCTCGAGCGCGAGCCCACTATCGACCCAGAGTTGGGCGACCTGCGTAACCGCGGAAATGATGCGGGCGCTTCCAGGGCTTCCGAGAACCAGCCGCACGTTCCCATCCCGTGTCAGGATCGTGGGGCTCATCGACGAATACGGCATCGACGCGGCCCGTAGCGCGAAAGGGTGCTCGGGCCGGCCAACTTCGAACTCGTTCATGTAGTCGTTGTACAAGAAGCCAAGCGTCGGATGAGCGACCCGGGCACCGTAGTAAGCATTGATGCTCGCCGTGACCGAAACCGCCATTCCGTCACCGTCGACAATCGAAAAATGCGTCGTCTCGCCGCCGCCTTCGTTCAAGAGCCGTTCGGACTCACCATTTGCAAATCGCTCAGCGATCTCCTCTTCGTAGTCCGTCAACTCGGTGACGGGATCTCGAAGCCGCTCGCGATGCCCAACAAGGAGGACACGAGCCAGGGCATCGAAGCGCTCAGGGTTGCCCGGCGCGAGCGTCGTAGGCTCGAACGTCTCGAGCATCTCGAGCATTCGAAGCACCACCCAACCCCCTCCGGGTGGTGGCAGGGAAAACACGTCATAGCCGCGGTAGCTGGTGTGCAGCGGAGCGAGCTCTACGGGCTCGGCAAGCTCGGCAAGATCGTCGTATCGGATCCAGCCGCCGTGCGCCTCCATGTCGCCTGCGATCTGACGCGCCATGTCTCCGCGATAGAAGGTGTCCGCACCGTCCGTAGCAATTCTTCTCAACGTCTTCGCCAACGCGGGTTGTCTGAAATGCTCTCCTCCGTCGACAGCTCCGAACGCATCGCCCGTCGCCTCGTCCTGTCGGAGCTCCTCGACATGGCGGGAAAGCACTTTTCGGCGAAACGGACCGAGCTCGAAGCCTTTCCCTGCGTATCCGATCGCAGGCTCGATGAGCTCGCTCCATGCCAAGGTCCCGCTCGCGTAGTGACGGTACGCATAGTCGAGCACTTTGAGGGTGGTCGGCACGGTCGCCCTCCGCCTTCCCGAGAGATCCGCTTTTGTCGCGTCGGGGGGTGTGGCGCGCGGAGAGAACGATGTTCCGTTGATGACCCGTCCGCCCGCGTGCGGAGAGAACAAAAGCATTTGGGTCTGACCGCCGAGGCCTGACATCGCGGGCTCCGTGACCCCGAGCGCGAACGACACCGCGATGGCGGCGTCGACCGCGTTGCCTCCCGCTTCGAGAATCTTGCGGCCCGCCTCGGTCGCCTCCGGGCTTGCGGACGCCACCGCTCCGAGGCTCTCCCGATCGGTCGGCGCCGGAGGCGCCTCGCACGCCGCGACCATGGCGGCGGCGACCACGGCGGCGACGAAGAGTCGTTTCATTCGAGGTCTTTGGCGAGAAACTCCGCGAGTAAGATGGTTCTTTGAACGAGGCTGATACGTTGGACCGCTTCGTTCGGGGTTCTCAAGTCTCGCGCCACCGGCCCGATGCCGCACACGCACGCCGTCTTGGCAGGCACCAGGCCCGCTACCGAAGGCCAAGCGGACGACGATCGCTTCAGCGGCATGTCCCACTCGGCGGCAAGCGCCTCCAGCGATTTCGCCAGGCGAAGCCCGGTGCGCCGCTCTTTCATCGCGGGGCGATGCGCGACCAGCTCGAGACTCCAGCGAAGCCCTCGCTTGCCGAAAATCTCTCTCATTCGTGCTTCAACCGAATCGGCGTGAGCATCATCAGGAAACGTCACGACAACGGTCGCCGTAACTCGATGCGGCACGCGCATGGGAAGATTCTCGGTGCGCATTTCAGTCGTCGCGACGGATACACGCTCTCTTAACGACGACAAGCCGGCACACTGCTCCAGCTTCGACCAGCTCCAGCGAAGAGTGTCAGGCTTCTTGGACGCTCGGCCCACGCGAAGGCCCTCGCCCTCGATGCGGACGCGGTATCGTCTTTGGCCGCGACGCTGGGTGATAATCTCATCGCCCACGTTGCCCGGACGAAGCACAAAGACTCGCTTCGCGCGCCCGGCGGATTCCCGGATCAAGTCATCGCTGTTGCGGGCATCGTGGCCTTCGTCGGAGTAGAGCACGACGCCCAGCGGAACTTTTCGCAGACGACGCATCGCACGGAGGGATCGGAGCGCATACTCCATGGAAACGAGCGCGGCACGCGAGCCGATGGCCTCGCCGTAGAGCCACTCCGGATCGCGTCGAAACGCGGGCGCCGCAAAAGGCGCTTCCACGGGCGCATCGAGATGCGCAATCAGCAGCGTGCCGTCATCCAAACCCGCCGCCGTTTGCCACGTCGCGACCTCGGGCTCGTCGGTGAGATCCTTGACCTGCTTCATCCCCAACTCATCGAAGAGGCGGCTCGCTCGTCCCTGCACTTGCTGGAGCCCAACGGGGTCGTCGGTTCGGCTCGATTCTCCCACCCAGGTCTGAACGCGTTTTTCCAGCCGGTCACGACGCTGGGTGATGAACTTGAGCACCTGCGAACGCGGATCGAGTGACTTCATGTCGATCGAAGCCGGCTCCGCGACCCCGAAATAACGAGCTGCCGCCACCTCGACGAGTCGGTTCACGAACTTTTCGAAGTCGAGCCCGACCTTCTCGGCACCAACGAGATACGATCCGTGCTCGCCGAGACTCGGGAGACTATTCACTTCCAATATATAAAGGTTACCGGCATCGTCGAGGCGCATGTCGACACGCGCACAGTCGTAAAGCCCGAGCACTTTGAACGCCCGGACCGCCAGTTCTTTGGCTCTCTCGTTGAGCTTCGCGCCAATCGCCGCCGGGCAAATATGGCCAATCGTACGGCCGCTTCGTCCGGTCTTGTCCTCGTAACTGTAAACGCTTGGCCCTCCTCCCTTGCCGAAGTCGAGCTGCACTGGCGGGAACGCTTCCGGAGGCGAGTTGCCGAGCACGCCGACATTGACCTCACGACCTTCGATGAATTGCTCCGCGAGAACAGCCTGCCCGTACTCATTGAAGATGACGGCCGCGCCTTCGCGCAACTCAGTCTCGTTCTTGCAGACTTTGAGGCCGAAGGAAACGGCCTCGTTCTTCGGTTTGACGATGACGGGATAGGTCATCTCGGGAATCGCCGCGTCGGGTGTCTCGAGAACGGCGAAATCGGGTGTCGGGAGATCGTGCTGTCGCAAGATCATCTTCGTAACGACTTTGTCGAGCGCGAGCGTATGCGCCAGTGGACCCGACGCGACATACGGTATCCCGATCATTTCGAGGATGCTCGGCACGTGCGTGTAGCGCGCCTGTCCTTGAATGCCGTAGGAAACGTTGAAAACCAGACCGGGGAGCTCGCCCTTCACGACTCGAGGCATGAACTCTTCCAAGTGATCAATCAGGTCCTTGTCGCCCTCGAACGCGATCACTTGATGCCCGCCGCGTCTCAAGGCATCCGAGAGCTTCTTGATCGTGTTCATGCCGATCTTCTCTCGATTAGGGAGACCGAAGAGGTTGATTACACTCTTGCTGTTTCTGTTGTAGACGATGGCTATTTTCAATGGTCTCTCCTCGTATAGAAGGGTTGTGATGGTAACATCGAACTCGGAGCTGTTCGAATCGCCCTCTCGCGAGCCACTTCAACACGCGGTTGAGCTCAGATAACTCAGAAGGCAAATCGAGACGTGAGTTGTCCTTTGCAAGAACGACGCCACCGTTACGGCTGCCCGTGAGCGCCTGAGCGCGGGGACAGCGACGACTTCTCGCGGATCGGTCGTGCCATTGTGCCTCATCGCGTGAGGCAGAATGGAGCCTGTCCGCCAACCACAGGCGTCCCTCGACCATCACCTGAAGTTGGTTCTTCAAAATGCTTTGAGAGAGCGAAGCGAGATCCGCTCGATCGTGTCCCCGGCGTTTCCGGTGAGATCCACGACGAGATCTGATGGCTCGTACCGGGAGCGCGACAACGCCTCAGTGTTGAGGCGTAGCCCGCAGCCGATGGAGGGGGATCCACGCAGCGATGTTTTCCGAACGGCGCTCGCTTCCAGCCGCGCACAACACGCGACGCGCCTACACGGTGGGCTCGGGCGGTGTCTCGTCGCCGTTCGCATCGGCAACGACCCGAGCCATGCGTTTGGCGAAATAGTATAGACGCTTCGTCATCTCGATGAGATCGGATTCGATGCGAAACGTCGCAACGCGATGGGGCTCGTTGGCCACCAACCGGCCAGCCACTTGGCGATGAGCCTTGGCGGCCAGGCGGTTAACCTGCGGTTTGAGGGCGATGACTTCACGCGCAACGTCCTTGTCCGAGCTAGCCATCGCCACGACCGAACGCTCCGTGGCGTGCAGGACTAAATCCTGCAACGCTCCCATCGCTTCGAGAGTTGTCGGGCTGATGGTGAGCCCTCGCTCGGCGCGTTCGATTCCGATGGGCACCAGGTTCGATTCGATGGTGTCACCGATGTTCTCAATGTAGTTCGCCAACTCGACTTCGTCGGCCATCAATGCGGAGTCTCGCTCACTCAGGTGGCGCACCGACAGCTCTCTCAAGTACTTGATGATGGCTTCGTGAAGACTGTCGACATCGTCATCCATCCGCGCGATCGCTCGCAGCTCGGTCGCGGTTGCACGACCCACCGCAGGGAACACTCTCCGCATCATCTGGATTACGTGCCCCGCCATGTGCGCCAACTCCATGCGAACGCGATCGAGCGCGAGCGACGGCGTCATCAGAAGAATCTCGTCGAGGTACTTGGGCTGAACGCGCTCTGGGGCGCGTCCCACCTTCATGGGAATCAGTCGGTCGGCGAGCCAGGCGAGAGGAGTCGTAAACCAGATGAGTATGAGAGTGTTCGATACGTTGAAAATCGTGTGAGCGTTTGCGATCTGTCGTGGGGTCTCCGCGGCCAGCCGCGCCATGCCGTCGAGCTCCGGTGCCGACGGAGAGAGCGAGGTGGAGAGCAATGCCAGCTGGTCGATAAATCCAAACCACAAGATGACGCCAATGACGTTGAACAGGACGTGGACGACTGCCGCTTGAACAGCAGCCCGCGGCTTCCCTAACGCGGCGATGAGCGCGGTGACGCAGGTGCCCACATTCGCGCCGAGGGCCAGAGCGATGCCCGCCGGCAAGCTGATGAACCCTTCGCTCGCAAGCGCGATCACGACCCCGGTAACGGCGGAAGAGCTTTGCAGAAGAGCCGTGAGCAGCGCTCCCACGATGAGACCAATATACGGAGTGGCGGTCTGCCTCACGACCTCCACCACAGTTTGATGCTCCCTCAACGGGCCCGTGGCCTCGCCCATCAACTCCATTCCGAAGAAAATCATTCCCAGGCCCATTAACACCGAGCCGACATGCTTTGCTTTCTCGTGCCGGACCAGAAGAGGGAGTGCGAAGCCGATAGCGATCATGCCCAGTCCGTACAAGGCGACCTTGAAGGCGACCACTTGAGCTGTCACCGTCGTGCCAATGTTGGCACCCATGATGATCCCGACCGACTGCGGAAGCGTCATCAACCCGCCAGAGATGAATCCTACGACCAGTACCGTCGTCACCGACGAAGACTGAATGAGCGCGGTGATGAACGCGCCGGTAAACACCGCGCGCGGGCGCGATCGTGTGGCCCGGGAAACGAGAGGCCGCAACTGAGGACCCGCAGCGGCCTTCAAGCCCGCCGTCAAGACGTCGAGACCGAAGAGAAATAGCGCGAGGCCTCCGAATAGTCGAAGGGCGATGGCTCCCCACGGCATTTCAACCAACTCCATCACGCACCGACCCGCCGCTCCTAGTGTCCCACGGATGATCGAGATCTGCGCTACTCGGACGGCCGTGTGGGAAAGGTTTCATGCGAGCCGCACGTTCGAGCCAGGAGTCTCTCACGATGCATTTTTGCCCCACGGGATGGGGCGGAATGGGCGACTCCCATCGGCACCGGCAGCCAAACGTCAGAGGAGAGGGACACGATCACTTGGCACAGATCTTGGATTGGAGTGTTGTGTGCATTAGGAACCGCCGGCTTCTGAGCTGCATCACATCCTCAGGAGTGTTAGCCAAACGGCCTCCGGACTCTATTACGAGGACGGTCTCCCGAGGGGAAGGGTGGAACATGGCAAACGAAGATCACGTCAAACGCGCTGGCTACGCCATCGGCGTTTGGAATCGATGGCGTGACGAGAATCCCGACGTCTCTCCCGATCTCAGCGGTGCTGATTTGAGCGCCGGTCTCTATCGGAAGGGCAAGCTTTTCAGCGCGAATCTGAAAGGAACGGACTTTCGTCGCTCCAACATGCGGGAGGCCGATCTACACGAGTCGAATCTCGCCCAAGCCGATTTGAGCAAGACGGACCTGCGGGGCGCGAATTTCGCGAAGACGGTGTTGACCGGAGCTGAGCTGATCAAAGCGAATCTCATCGGCGCCAATTTCGTCGAGGCGGACTTGAGCGGCGTGGACCTAGAGAAAGCGCAAGTCGATCGCGCAGACCTCACCTCCGCGAAGCTCGAAGGTGCGAAGTTACACCAAACAAATCTCGGGACCGCAATCGGGTTGACCCAATCCCAGGTCGATGCCGCCAGCGGCGATTCCACGACAAAGCTGCCCGCCGGCCTCAAGCGTCCCGCTGGCTGGCCAAAGGAAGAGCCGATCGCCAAGAAGGACGACTGACGCGATCGCACAAGGACGCCGATGGGAGACAAAGAGCATTTGGAGCTTCTCGAGGACGGGCCGCGGCTTTGGAACATTTGGCGAAGCCAAAACCCGACGATCGTTCCGGACCTGAGTGAAGCGAAGCTCGTTGAGTACAAGCTAAAGGGGGGGAACTTCGCCCAGAGCAATTTCTTCGGTGCGGACCTCCGCCGCGCCAACGGTAGCTACGCCGACTGGAGTGGATCGAATCTTCGAGAGGCCATCTTGCAACGGGCCAAGTTCGCCAACGCGAAGCTAGTAAAAACAAATCTCAGGGAAGCCAATCTTCATCGCGCAAAAGCCACCGGCGCCGACCTCACGGGAGCGATGCTGCAAGAAGCGACGCTACTCCGAGCCAATCTCAGTGGCGCCTGTTTGCACCTCGCGAACTTGAGCCAAGCCAATTTGCTTCGTGCAAACTTATCCGGGGCAGATCTCCGAGAGGCCAAATTGGTTCACGCAAACCTCGCCGGGGCGAACCTACGCGGAGCCAACTTGGCGGGCGCAGATCTCCGAGGAGCGTTCATCGACAAGTCGAGCCTCGTCGGTGTGACGATCGATAGCAAAACCAAGCTCCCGCTGGAACATCCATCGATGATTCCCGCTCGGTTGCTACTAGCCACGAAATCGATTGTCCAACGAAAAACCCGCCCAACGAAAGCAAGAAAGCGGATTGCCACCAAGAAATAAAAGACGACTCGTTCGTCGAGTGAGGACAGCGTGGGAAGAAGAATGAAAGTCAAAGTCAAACGCGGAAAAATGAAGATCAAGCTCAAAAGCGGGGACGAGAGTCTGCCTTTGAGCGCGGCCGACATCCGCGTTCTGCTCGCAAGCTCGTTGGCGTCCGCCCTCGCAACGGGCGATGACCACTCTGCGGCGCGGCTTACCGAGGCTAGCGATGTCGAGCCCGCTCGACTCGTCGCAACGGGAACGACGAATCCCGCAACCGACGTGCCGGAGAGCTGAACCTGTCGATCCAGCGTAGAAGCGAGAGTGGAATGTGAACTGTCCGAAGTGTAGCAGCGCCTTCGAGTGTGTTCGCTTCGGGGATGACGAGGTCGACCGGTGCACTTCGTGCCGCGGTCTTTGGTTCCGCGTCCACGCTGTCGACCGATTGAGGTCCGTGGAAGGCTCCGAGGCCATCGACACCGGGGACCCGGAGGTCGGACAGCGACTCAACTCAAAAGATCGGATCGAGTGCCCCGAGTGCCACACACCCATGCTCCGAATGGTCGACGGTGCACAACCGCACATCCATTTCGAGTCGTGCAAAGTATGTTACGGTGTCTTTCTCGATGCTGGAGAGTTCACGGATCTGAAGCACAAAACCGTGCTCGATTTCGTGCGGGACCTAATGGTGCGCGAGCGACGCTAGCCGCTCGAGGCGAACCCGTTTGGCGGAGGACAACAACAAGGAGGTAGTTTGAAGATCGGAATTCTATCCAGAAAGGCATCCCTCTATTCAACATCGCGACTGTTGGAGGCCGCGAAGCAACGTGGGCACGAGACCCAGGTCATCGACTACACGCGATGCTATATGAACATCACGTCGCACAAGCCCCAGGTTCTTCTCAGGGGCGAGCCTCAAGTGTTCGACGCCGTCATCCCTCGAATCGGTGCCTCCAAGACCTTCTACGGAACGGCCGTTGTGAGGCAGTTCGAGATGATGAATGTCTTTTCCGCAAACGAATCGCAGGCTATTGCGCGATCGCGCGACAAGCTCAGAGCGTTGCAGCTTCTCGCGGCAGAAGGCGTGGGCCTACCGGTAACCGGTTTTGCGCGCTCGACGCGTGATATCGCCGGGTTGATCAAGCTCGTGAACGGCGCGCCCCTGATCATCAAACTTCTGGAGGGCACGCAAGGTGTCGGCGTAGTGATGGCCGAGACCAACAAGGCGGCAGAGTCGGTCATCGCCGCGTTTGCTCAATTGGATGCGAACATCCTCGTACAAGAGTTCATCAAAGAAGCCGGCGGCGCTGACATCCGCGCCTTCATCGTGGACGGCAAGGTGGTCGCGTCGATGATGCGCCAGGGTCCCGAAGGAGAGTTTCGCTCGAACCTTCACCGCGGCGGCTCCGCATCCAAAATCAAGCTGACGCCCGAGGAGCGGAGCACAGCCGTTCGCTCGGCGAAAATCCTCGGCCTCAAAGTGGCGGGCGTCGACATGCTCCGCTCGAACCACGGACCCGTCGTGATGGAAGTGAACTCTTCGCCCGGACTCGAAGGAATCGAGAACGCGACCGGCATCGACATCGCGGCGGCCATCGTTGAGTTCTTGGAGGAACATGCGACGCGCGGCCGCACCAAAGATCGCATCAAAGGCTGACGGGCGCGCCCCGTTTTCCATCGGCGGCGAAACGGTGCAGGCCGGCAGAGCTCGAACCGTCGAGATCCCCGTCGCCCGCTTGCCGCCGGGCACCTGGACGTCGATGCCGGTCGTCGCCATGCATGGCACCCGACCGGGCAAAACGGTGTGGCTGAGTGGCGCGATCCACGGGGATGAGCTCAACGGTGTCGAGATCGTACGACGATTGCTCGGGCACCTTCGGCCCGACACGCTGGCGGGAACGATCCTCGCCGTACCGATCGTCAACGTCTTCGGTGTCACGACGGCTTCGCGTTACCTTCCGGATGGCCGAGATCTGAATCGATCTTTCCCGGGGTCCCGACGCGGGTCTCTGGCATCGCAGCTCGCGGCTCTCTTCTTCGAGCACGTCGCGGCCCGATGCGAGATCGGACTTGATTTCCACACGGGTGCGCGAGGGCGCTCGAACCTCCCTCAAGTGCGCTGCGATCTCGATGACCTCGAAACACGCAAGCTTGCACAACGGTTTCATCCGGAGCTTCTACTTCACTCTAGTATGCGCGACGGTTCCTTGCGAGCGGCGGCCTGCAAGCGCGGCAGCCGTGTGCTCCTCTACGAGGGTGGTGAAGCCGATCGCTTTGACGAGGTTGCCATCCGCTGCGGGGTGGATGGTGCGCTCCGGGTGCTCCACGCGCTCGAAATGATCGATGCCGCACCGCAGGCACCTTCGACGCCCGCACCGAGCTCCCGGAAGAGTCGATGGATGCGCGCGGGTCGAAGCGGGTTCTGCCACACTCGGGTCGAGCTCGGCGACGCCGTGGATCCAGCTCAGCTTATCGCGACCATTTCTGATAGCATCGACGGGAAGGAGGCCAGCATCCGCGCGCGATCGGGCGGGATCGTGATCGGTCTGCTCAGAACCGCTCTTGTTCATCGTGGAGACGCGGTCGTGCACATTGCGGAAGTGGGAAGGTGAAACGAGTCGAGCTCATTGTCGGTTGGAGAGAGTGGCTCCGGCTTCCCGATCTCGGCGTATCCCAGATCAAAGCAAAAGTCGACACCGGGGCAAGAACCTCGGCATTACATGCCGAGAATGTGCGCTTCGTACGACGCGGCGAACGACGCCTGGTCCGTTTCACGATTCACCCGCAACAACGGAGTAAGCGCTTCGCAATCGAAGCCATCGCCCCGCTAGTGGGTGAGCGACGCGTCAAGAGCTCCAGTGGCGCGCTCGAGACCCGGCCCGTGATCGTCACCCGGGTGAACGTGGGCGGTGTCGAGTGGCCGATCGAAATAACTCTGACGCAGCGTGACTTCATGGGATTTCGCATGCTCCTCGGACGCGAGGCGCTGCGTCGATACGCCATCGTCGATCCAGGGCGTTCGTTCGTAACTCGCAAAGTTTCGCGAAAAAAGTAGGGGCCCTTTTGCTCACGTCGCTCGTGCGCGAGACCATGCCACCACGCTGATCCCGAGCGCTACCGCGGTTGCCGGAATCACGACCCAGATCACCCATTGCCCGAGATAGAGAGCCAGAGCAGGCGCGCGAGTACTCCCGATGACGAACCCGACATAGACGACGTAGTAGACGAGAAGGAGTGCTCCTTCCCAGCGAGCAACCACCGCACCCGTGAAAAAGATTGGCAAGCATACGACGGCGGCGGCGACCATCACGGGAATATCGAAGTAGAGGGCCGTAGTGGCTACCGGAATCGCCTCTGGCGTCGTCAAAGCCGACAGCCCCATCACGGCGAGTACGTTGAAGACGTTGCTCCCGACGACATTGCCCACCGCGAGATCGCTTTCGCCCCGGAAACTCGCCACGATGGAGGTCGCCGCTTCGGGCAGAGACGTTCCAACCGCAACGACAGTCAAGCCGATCACGAGCTCACTGAGTCCCCATGCGCGGGCGAGAGCCACGGAACCGTCAACGAACCAGCGGCCACCGAGCCAAAGCGCGGCAAGGCCCACAACCACTAGCACCGCGGACGAGCCTAACGAAGTCACCAACGCGCCGGCCTCGTGCACGGTGCTTTCCGGCGCTTGTCGGCCCCCTCGAACTTGCCACCAGGTATAGGCGAAGATTCCGACGACAAGCACCACCCCGTCGAGCCGGGTCAATTCGCCATCCAGCGCCATCAACGAAAAGCCCAGACTCACTGCAATCATGAGTGGTACGTCCCATCGCACGACACGCGAAGCGACGGCGATCGGCAAGATGGTAGCGGAGGCGCCGACGATCAAAAGGACATTCGCGATGTTGCTGCCGACAACGTTGCCGACAGCAATGCTCGACTGGCCGGATAGAGCGGCGCCAACACTCACGACGAGCTCCGGCGCACTCGTGCCGAAGGCGACAACGGTCAGCCCGACGACCAGACGCGAGACTCCAAACGCGGTCGCCAGCCGTATCGCTCCTCGAACAAGGACTTCCGCCCCAACGAGAAGCGACAACAAGCCAGCAAAAAGTAACAGGTAGTCCAAGGTGAAGGAGACCTTTGGTTCATTCTATCGCAGACAGCCCTTCCCATTGCCGGTGTCAGCAAGCCGTCTCCAGAAGTACGTTGTGCTATCTTCAGTTTCGAGCATGGTTTCCTCACGACAGAAGCTAGCGTCGCGCCTTCGGTTCCTGGCAAGAATCGGCTGGTGCGGAGTTCGGGATTTTTTTACCGTCAATGGTTTGTTCTTGAGTGCGGGGCTATCCTTCTACGTTCTCATCTACTGCTTTCCTCTACTGCTGCTGTTCGTCAGCGCTGTCGGGTATGCTCTGAGCTCGCAACGCGCGATGGAGGCGGTCGAAGGACTCCTCGGACAGCTCCTACCGACGTCTGGGCTCATGGCGATCGCTTCTTTGGAAGCGCTCGTCTACCAAAGGGAGCTCCTCGGCGGGATCGGCGTTGTCTCCTTTCTCCTGTTCGGCACGTTTCTTTTCGATGCGGCGCGTTACGTGCTCAACGTCGTCTTCGAAGTCACACAGCAGCGACCACTCTGGAAGGCGTTCGGGGCTGACGTGATGGTCATGTTCGCGATGGGAGTACTACTCGGCGTGACGATCGTGTTGACTTCCGTTCTGGAGGTTACCCGCGACTATGGATCGAGCGTTGCCTGGATCGCCCCGCTCATCGAGTCCGGCTGGGTGGTCGTCGGTCGCGTCGTCGGTTTCGGGCTCAGCGGCGCGGTGCTCTACCTGCTGTACCGCGTCGCTCCGGCGAAGAAGTTGAGTCGACGTACGCTCGTGGCATCAGCGTTTACCGGCGCTTGCCTGCTCGAGATCTCGAAATGGCTGTTCGGCCTTTACATGGACCAGGCCAAAGACTTCACTGTCTTCTACGGCGCGCTGAGCGGATTGATTTTTTTCGTTCTCTGGATTTACTACGCGTCCACGATGTTCACACTCGCGGCGTCATTGGGCCATGCTTACGAGAAAGCGCAATTGTCGATGAGACAACCCTAGGGAAAAGCGGCGGCTGGTAGAATTATCTCGACTCGCCGTCGTCTTTCTCCTTCTTCGCATCGTTTACGCCAGGGACACCAGGCGCGTCTTCCACGCTGGGCTCGGCCTTGGGCTCGTCAACGGTTGCGGCTTCTTCGGTGGGTTGGGCAACAGCCTCTTCCACCTCCTCGGATGTGTCCTCGGGTGCGTCCTCGCCGATGAGCTCGATTTCTTTCGTCGTATTCACGAACAAGACGCTGCCGACTTCGTCATAGCCTTGGAACAGAGCGCTTTTTTGTTTCTTCAAGAGCTTGCCTTCGAAGCCGGTAATGATCAAATCGGCATCCCGACATCGCTCATTGATGATAGTGCGCCGGTCCTGACCTTTTTCCTGAGCAATCACTTCGACGTTCTTCGCGGAAATCGGCAAGCGACCGGTCCGGATCAGGCGGGACAAGCTCTCTTGCTCTTCCTCGAGCCGACTCTTGCGAATACTGGAGAGCATCCGTATCGTCGCCGTTCTCCAGTCCGGATGACCCAGGAGGATGTAGGCGAGCAAGATCATCAGGTTGGCGTTCTCGAAATCCGATGGCGATAACACGATCGCGATCTCTTTTCTGTAGCCGAAGCCTCGCTCCGAGCTCGCGAGGATGAAAACATCGAACCCCGTCGAGGTTACGAGCTGGTAGTTGTCGACAATTTCCTCGAGCTCCACGGGGTCGTCCTTCGGAAACTCGAACAGCACCGAGTTGTTCTCTTGACCAGAGACTCCGGGAAGCTGGATGAGCTGGCAGATCGCGGTTCGGTACGACGGGCTCACGATGGTGTCAACGTAGACGTTACTGCCGCTGTAATCCGCAAGACGAACGAGTCGCTCGAGTGCCGCGCTCGCGCTGTCGCCGGAGGCTCTCGAGAGGTGTCCCTCGATGTAGTGGATGAACGTACCGAAACCGTAGCGGTGTGCGATCCAACGCAAGAGGTCGAAGGCGTCGTGACGGTCGAACGACGCACGGGTTATGCAGACCACCGATGGTCGCCACCCGTGTTCTTCCTGGGTGCGCGATTTCTGCAGAAAGACCTGGAGTTTCCTGCTGATCTGAAAGATGGCCCCTTGAGCGATACTCGAGAGGCCACGCTTGTCGGCGTTGTAGAAGCTAACAGTGATGTAGAGGACCGCCATGACCGCGATGGAAACGAGTGCGTAGAATTGGTTCATTTGAAACATGAGCCACAAGCAGCTCAACGCGCCGAACAGCGAGATGTACCAACGCGACCGAAATCCGGGACGATAGGCCGGGTCCGCGGCAAAGTGCTCGAGAAAAGAGATCGAGCAGATCGATCCGTAGGTAATCATGAAGAACATCGAGATAATCTGCGCCACGAAGTCGATGTCTCCCATCAGCGTGAACGCAACGGCGATCACGGCGGTAACGAGAGCGGCGTTGACTGGCTCTCCCGAGACTCGTGCACTCGAGGCGAGCCATGAGTTCAGTCGGGGCCAAGGAAACACGTTGTCGCCCGCGATCGCGTGCAGCGTTCGTGGCGCGACCAAAAAAGACCCGATCGCCGACGAGAGCGAGGCGGCCGCGAGACCGATGGGGATGATGGGCCCCCAGATCGCGATACGGCTCATGACCAGCTCATCGGAAACGAGCGCCTCGGGGTCAACCGACATAGCCAATTTGTAGGCGACGAGGACATAGACCACCATGCCGCCCACGGTCGCCGCCATCGTCCCGAGCGGGATCGAGCGGCTCTCCGACCCCGGCCGTCATCCCGGTAAACGCGGGAAAAACGATGGCAAAGACGAGAAACAACGGCGCGGGGTCGTCGACGGTTCGAATCAGAGCCGTGAAGCCGTTGGTAGTCGCCGTTTCGGGCTCACCGAGAAAGAACATCGCAAGCGACACCACGAGCGTGCCGGCCACGACGTAGAGCACTTTCATGCCCAGGTCGGCTCCCTTCTTAAGGATGATGACCGTCAACACTCCGAGTGCCGGCACGCTGACGAACCGAAGGTCGGAGACGGGAAGCGCGTATCGCTGCTGGAGCCAGGCGATGAGCGGTGCGAACGCGGCTGCGAATGCAATGAGGTAAAACGCCACGCTGACCGCTCGTGCAAGAAACAAGGCGACACCGATCGCCGCTCCAATGATGATCCCGAACGAACGCGAAATAATGTAGTACTCACCTCCGCCTTCGACGCGTTGGTTCGTCGCAATCTCGGAAATCGCCATCGCCGTCGGTATGGTGACCATGTGCCCGACAGCGATGATGAGCAACGTGCCGAGAAGCCCGACGTTTCCGACGGCATACCCGAACCGAAGGAACAGAATGGCTCCGAGTATCGTGGACAGTGAGGTGAGAAAGACGGGCAGCGTCCCGAAATTCGCTTTCGCCGCTTGGAGTTTTGCGCTCATGGTAACGTTGGGAGCGTTGGGTATCCCGAAATGATTCCGGTACGATGAGCTCGGCGGCTTGGGGAATGGGAGAGTCTCACTGGTTTCATTGTGATGTCCGAGCTGCCTAAGACGCAACTATGAACCGCGCGCGGACGGTCGCGGCAACCAAAATGGAACCTCTCGTCGGTATCACGATGTCTTTTGAAGGCGACACCCACCGCCTTCGTCATGCGTACGTGGAAGCCGTGGCACGCGCTGGCGCGCTGCCGGTGCTCGTGCCCTCGCTCGAGGGCGCCGGTCTCGCGACGGAGCTGGCCGAGCGTCTCGATGCGCTCGTCATCACCGGCGGTCCCGCGATCGTCGACGGGTTGGTCGGAGAGCTTCCGGCCGACATCGCCGTCACCGATCCGCTTCGGGCGGTTTCCGACCGCAGGACTGCTCAAGCGTTCATCGACCGCGACAAGCCCATTCTTGGCATTTGCTACGGAATGCAGCTTCTCAACGCGCTCGACGGCGGCACCATCTACGCTGACGTCGAAAAGCAAGTCGACGGCGCCCTCGCTCACAGTCCGAAGCGGGGCGCGAAGGACCACCCAATCGAGATTCGCGAAAACACTCACCTGTTCTCGACCCTTGGCACCCAAGCCGCCACCGTCAACACGCGTCACCTGCAGGCTGTTGCAACGGTCGGCTCATCGTTTCGAGTCTCGGCCACATCGCCAGACGGAGTGATCGAAGCGATCGAGACCGACAACGGCCATCGGATGGGCGTCCAGTTTCATCCAGAGCGGATGGCGATGATCGCAGTGTTCGACGCTCTGGTGTCCCGAGCCAGGAGCTGAGTCCTACCGACAGCACCGTCACGCTTTTGGGATGTCCATCGGTATTCCGGCCGCGCCGTCTCTGCGCGGTTCGGCGACGCCGACGCACTGGCCGTCCCTCCGCACGGCCAATTGCAACCCTCCCATTTTGAACGAGTAGGGCTCGGTCGCTTCGACCGTAAACCCATGGCGCAAGAGCGCATCGCGAAAACCGTGCGGGAATCGAGCCTCCTCCCAAATCACGTTTCTTTCCGGCGTACAGTGCAAACGCGGGGCATGGACGGCTTCGAACGGAGTGTGGTTGCCGAGGCGGAGCAGAACTTGAAAAATACCCGAGGCCATGCGCTCGGATCCCGTCGAGCCGACGCAGGCGTGAGCACGCCCGTCACGCAACACGATCGTTGGGGCGGCGTTCGAGCGCGCGGGAGCACCAGGACGCAGATAATGCGGGTGCCTCTTGTTTTTGACTTTGAACGCGCGTAGATACCCGTTGTAGAAGAAGCCCAGGCTTGGCGTCATCACGCTTGCGCCGAAGCTCTTCTCGATGGACTGCGTCAACGAGACAGCGTTTCCGGACGCGTCCATGACCGACAGATGCGACGTCTCACCCGAGCCGTGCGACTGCGACGTCGGGTCCGCACTCGCCGTTTCATCGAGTGCTTGCACGGCCCGGCGAGCATATCCGTCATGCAGGAGCTCGATCGCGTCGCCCGCGCCGTCGGGGAGCGTCCGGAGGCGGTAGTTTCTCCGATCGATTCGAGCGCGGCTGATGATCGCCGCGACTCGAGCCACGCCTTCAGCGCACCTCATGTCGCGCTCCTCGGGAGAGAGAAACGAAGCCATACGCAGCATCTGCAATAGAGCAAGACCACCCGCGGGCGGCCCGAGGGACAGCACCTCTTGCCCGGCGAAGCTCGCCTTCAGCGGAACATACTCCAAAACGTCGAGAACCGACCTCAGGTCTTCGTGGTCGACGAATCCGCCATGGGCGCTCATGTCACGACAGATCTCGGCCGCGATGTCGCCAATGTAGAAGTCCTCGAGTCCCACGCTCACCAGGCGGCGCAGAGTTTTCGCGAGTGCCGGCTGCCGGAGAACCGTCCCCGGCGGAAGAACTTCGCCATTGCTACCGAGAAACATACTGGGCGCCCCCTGCCGCAGATGCTCTGCGTACTCGGTGGCGAGGCTGTGTTGAAGGGACGTCATGGGGAAGCCGGCATCTGCGAGCTCGATGGCGGGCTCCAGCACCGCAGCCGGCTTCAGCGTACCGTAGCGCTTCAAGACATGGCGCAAAACGGCGAGGTTGGTGGGCACAGCGACGGCGCGGAAGCCACGGTTGCGGTCCGAGCTCGCGACAACGTCGGGTGTCGCCCCCATCGGCGCTCGGCACGCTCCCGGGATTGCGATCGTGCGACCCGATCCGGCCATGTGGACAAGCATCATCGCCATTCCCCCGAGACCTGAGCCGGCGGGCTCGCACACCCCCAGAGCGAACGCGGCGGTGACGGCAGCGTCAATCGCGTTTCCACCTCGTTCGAGAGTACGAACACCTGCCGCAGTCGCGAGATAATGCGCCGTCGCGACCACGCCTTTTGCCGAGCTTGCCGACCACAACGCAGCCACGTTTCGCTTTTGCTCCCGGTCGAGCATCAGTGCGTGGGAAAAACGCGGCGGCGTTTCGATCATGGTCAAGCGTTCCCCTTGTAAGACAAGATGGCGGCACGCCCTCGAGCCGTTCGTTTTGGAGCCCCCGGACCCGGCGTCGATTCGGTGACCTGAGCGGGGATCGCCAGGACAGCGATGTCGTTTACCGGGCGCGCGCCGGGGGGACTCCAAACTCACAAAAACGTTTCCGGCTCGAACACACCAACGAACCCGATCGTCGAGCCGGCTCTGCTAGATACTTCAAGAAGTGTGCCAGGCAAATGCCCCTCAAAGGCACCATTCCCGCAGCCATCACTCGCAAAACCGCCTCAGATGTGGCGGTAACGCCCCAGGCCCACCGGGGCGCGGATACAATGCCGGGCGAGGTACCTCATGACGATTTTCATCGTATCGGTCGCCACCGTGCTTGTGGTGTCGGCCCTTTGCTCCCTAACGGAGGCATCGCTCTACTCGGTTCGCCTTCCTTACATCCGACGACTCGCGGAAGGAGGCAGCTCAGCGGGAGCTGTCCTGCTGAAGTTCAAGCAGAACATGGGACGCCCGATCGCGGCCATCCTGGTTCTCAACACCGCCGCCAACACGGCCGGCGCAGCGGTTGCTGGCGCCCAGGCCAACCACCTCTTCGGCGAGCATGTCTTGCTGGTGTTCTCGGTGCTGTTTACGCTCTCGGTACTCTTTTTCTCCGAGATCATCCCCAAAATGGTGGGCGTGCTGCACGCTCGCCCGGTGGCACGTCATACCGCGTTACCGCTCAACGCGCTCATCACGCTGCTGCGTCCCATCATTTCTTTGGTCGAGCACGTCTCGAAGAGGCTCAAGCCCAAAGGACCCCTCATTGCCGCACCCGAGGACGAAGTGCGCCAATTTGCGATGCTCAGCGCCGAAGAAGGCAGCATCATGCAGGTGGAGGCGGAGCTCGTCAAAAACGCTCTCGCTCTCGACAAGGTCACCGCGCGGGACGTGATGACGCCGCGGCCTGTCGTCGAGAAGCTTTCCGACGCACTGACCGTACGCGACGCGGTCCACGACGCCCAAAAAACTGTCTACTCGCGGATACCGGTTTTCAGCGACGACGATCCTGAGACTTGGGTCGGCGTCGTGTTGAGCCGAGACGTGCTCGCGGCGCATGCGCGCAACGAGCTCGACAGGACCCTCGGGTCACTCGCGAGGCCGATTGATTTCATATCCGAAAAGACGCCCGGACACGTTCTCCTGCGCAAGTTCATCAAGACCCGCCGGCACCTCTTCGCCGTGGCGGACGAGTACGGCGGTGTCGTCGGCGTCGTAACGCTCGAGGACGTAGTCGAATCCGTCATCGGCCAAGAGATCATGGATGAGGTCGATGTGACTGCGGACCTCCAAGACTTCGCCAAACAACGCCGGAAGCGTAATCTCCCTGAAGGAGAATTTGGAAAACACGCACCGGCAAAAGAGAATGAGAAATCGAAGGACGAAAAGTAATCCTGAAGATGGCACGAGTTGTGCTATCCCTTCAGGTAAGAAGGATTGGACGCTGGAAAGCGTCCACTTGGGAGGACGTCAATGCTTAACAAGACCCTAACTTGGATCACCGCACTTTTGCTGATGCTCGCGGCACTGCCTGCCCTATCGCAAGACTCCAAAGGAGTCACTTTGTACAAAGAAGGCAAATACGCGGAAGCGGCGGGAATCTTAAAGACGGAGCTCGATCAGGCTCCCGGAAACGAACGCACGATGACGTACTTGGGCTTGGCGCGCGTGTACGCGGGAGACATCGCGGGCGCGACCGAACCGTTGAAAGCCGCGATTGCCAAAAACGACGACAACGCTCAGGCGCACTTCGGGCTCGGCCTCGTCAATCTGAAGCTCAAGAAACCCGACGACGCGACGAGTGAGCTGGAAAAGGCGTTCAAGCTGAACCCAGAGGACGCCTACACGCACTACTATCTGGCGCACGCGTACAACGAGAAGAAGGAGTCGAACATGGCGGTCCCACACTTCCGGCGATTCGTCGAGCTCGCGCCCAACGCACCCGAAGCCCCCGCGGTGCGCTCGTTTTTGTCGCGACTCTAGAACGCGTGGCCGAGGCTGAAGATAAAGCGCGAGAGACGGTCACCCTCTCGAGGGTCGATAACCCGGGCCCAGTCGAGCCGAATCAAGCCGAAAGGCAGCTCGACTCTCAGCCCCGCGCCGACGCTGTGCCGAAGGTCCGAGAACCTGATGTCGGAGGGGTCTTCAAAAACGTTTCCGACGTCGTAGAAGCCGACACCTCGCAGTCGCCACCAGATAGGAAAGCGGATCTCTTGGTTAACGACGACTGAGGCCGCAC